>JBGVDU010000180.1:0-13786 GCA_045119555.1 Acutalibacteraceae bacterium
GCACGAAGTCCCGCAAGCATTCCTGCTTCCTTACCGAAATTTCGGGAAAAGGAAACGTATCTTACTCTGCTGTCTTTCTCATGCAAACTTTTAGCAGTGGATAAAGTTTTGTCCTTTGAGCCGTCATCAATAAAGATAAACTCAAAATCAACGTAATCCATCGTTTTTGCAACCTTTGTTATTTCCTCATAAAATACAGGCAATGACTCCTGCTCATTGTAGCAGGGCACAACAACGGAAATAAGCTCCATAACCTTTCCTCCTATTCGTCTTTTATTTTTTCTTAGAAACAGCCTTTATATCAATTATACCTTTCTTTTTCAAGAAATCAAGTACGCACATTGCAATAAATACAAGAAGTGCAATTACTGCTACAACAACACCGGGAACAAAACCCTCCGGAGAGTAAACAAGTCTGATATTGTGTGTGCCCTTTGTAAGGTCAGCCGCAAGGAACACATCCATAGCTGATTTAGTTTCGGTTTTTTCACCGTCTACATAAAGTGTCCATCCCTTTTCGTAAGGAATAGATGTAAGGAATGTTCCGTCATTCTGAACGTCAATAGTGCCCTCAATTTCAGTGCTTGAATAATTTGTAACCTGCAAGCCCTCGTCATTGAGATTAGCATATCCCTCATCAAGAACATCAGTATTAATGCAGGCTACACCTATTTTATTAACACCGCTCTTTGTAGAGTCAACGGTGAGTGTAACCTCCTCGCCCTTATGATAGTAGCCTATCGGGAAAATATATCTCTGAGCTTCTATGTTATATGAATGACTAAGGTTATCGCTCTTAACATTGACTGTATTGCTTGACTTAACATTTGCCCAAGCATACAGCATGCCGTCCTGTGTTGCTTCATAGGTTACGGAGATATTACCCGTACTTTGACCGTCCAGGTAGGTGTACGAATACATGCCCTTGCTTTCCTCGGAATGGCTCATATTAATGCAATCGAAGGATTTCGGCTTCAAGAATGTATAAACATCCTCATCTACACCGCTTGCCGCAGAAAATACATTATTCTGCGTTTCAAATACAGAGTCATTCTCCATATCCACACTGTTAATAGCATCGTCCGCCATATAGCCTATCGGCAGATAATACTCGTTTTTGTACATTGTAACCGAACCGTCGGTTGATGTAGCATATTTTGTAAGTGAGGTTTCGTTTGCTGTATAATTATCTCTTGAAACTACATACTTAACATTGAGGAACATTGAGGTTACGGGAGAAGTCAGCAAATACTGATAACTGCTTCGCTTTGACACCAAGCCGAATTTGCTTGTAAAATCAATGATACTCTTATATGATGTTGAAGAGAACTGACCGATTCCGTTATAGCCGTAAATCATACCGTCGTTTTTCGTTGAATAGTATGTTTGCTCAATACGGTAGAAATCAGTCGGGTCGCTCTCCTTTGCATAGTCAACAAGCTCTGTGACTGCTTCTTCATCTTCGGGGTAATTTTCATGGCTTGTAGTACCTACCGTATTAACACCGATACTGCACTCAATGCACATTTCTACAATGATGAGCAAGCTTGCAAAGATTGTCAAAGTACGTCTGTCAATAAGCTTCATCTCGTGCAATGCCATGAACAAAATATAGAAGCCGGCAACTATTAAGCTTCCGATAATTGCCTTTTTATCGAGATAAAATACACTTATACATACCATTGCCACAGTGAGCAAGGACATTCCTATGATATCCTTTTTGTCAAGCTCAACAAACACCGTAAATGCTCTGTATGCAATAACAATAAGTACGAAGCTAAACAAAAATGCAAAACGGTAAGGAATCTGGTTTGGGAAGTGGAATGCGTGCCAAATGTAATCTAAAACATTAAGATTTAAGCTGATGAACAAGAAACCCAACAATACAAGGTTGGCAACCTTTTCACGCAAAGGAATCTCTTTTGCTCTGACAAATATCACAACCAAGAGAATGCAAACGACACCGCATCCGATATTCGGCAAGCCCTCCATAGTGGTTGTTTCATGGAAACTGAAAAGGTTTGCTATAAGCTCCATAAAGTTATTGTAAACCTCAAGCTCCTCGGGGAAAGCGTCCTCCGTACCGACCGTGTTTGAAAGCTGCAAAGCCGCAGGCAATGTTATCGGCAAAGTCATAACAAGAGAAATAACCGAATATAAAGCCATTTTGAGCAAATCGGAGCAAAAAACCTCAAGCTTTGATTTCTTTATAACACTTGTAACAATAAACCACAATACTACGAATACGCAAAGCATAAATCCGATATAGTAGCTTGAAAGGAATGCAAGTGCGAGCGAAATAATATAGGTTTTGTATTTATTCTCATTAACAACACAATAAACACCGAGTGCCACAAGAGGCAAAAGTGCAACGCTGTCAAGCCAGATTGTGTTCCAATAATAACCCATGATATAATCACAGAAAGCATAGCAACAACCGAATGCAACGAGTGAAATATCATTGCGGCGGTAAACGTGCTTTAAGAACATAGCTGTAAACAGGCTGGCACAGCCAATCTTTATCATCATAAATACAGCCATTGCTTCTCTGATATACTCAGCAGGAACAAAGAGAGTTAAAAGATTAAGCGGACTTGCAATATAGTAGGCTATCATAGCGACAAAGTTTGTTCCCAAACCGTTTCCCCAGCTGTACAGCAAGGAATCTCCGCTTTGAAGCTTTCTCTGAAATTCCTCTAAGAAAGGCAAATATTGCTGTTTACAGTCAGAATACAGAACCTGTCTGTCACCAAACGGGAAAACACCTGCTCTTGCAAACACAACACCCATAATCAAAAAAGGAACAAAAAACGCAAGCACAAGAAACAGCTTTGTTTTGTTTTCCTCCGGCTTATTAAGTGCCTTTAAGGTTTTAACAGCCTTTGCTTTAGTGGTTTTTCTATCGGATTTTTCTTTTTCCGATGAAACGGAGGAAGTCGTCACGGAATCAGACTTTTCTACCGTTTCTTCAACGTATGCTTCTGTTTCGGTTTTCTTTTCCGTGTTAAGTGACGAATTATTCATCGTCTTTTTTGCTGAGCTATTTTTCTTTTTATTTTTGCCCAAGTGAAATCTCCCCTTTCCGACCCGCAAAACGGGCTTTTTTAATTTCTTTTCCTTTATTTCATTTGCTTATCAAGCAAATAATATATTTTTATTAAAACCCAAAATCAAACTAAATAAAAACTATTTTTCAAAATAGCATTTATCGGGAAGCAACTCTTCAAAGGCTGAAATTACACCCTGCTTTTTTGTTTCAAATTCAAGAGTATCCGCCGTATCATTAATACAAATCATATTATGCTATTGTGACGGGATATCGGCGAGCAAAGCTTTATAGTTATACTCCTTAAGATGATAGCAATACGCAAAGCTGTCTTTTCTAACCTCGAAATTTCTTACTCAAAAGTTCATCAAAGGTGGACTAAAAAACAGCTTTACGACATAAATTCTTCGTATTTCGGAAGAACCTCATCACAGGTGCCCTGCATTTTTATCTCACCCTCGTGAAGCCAAAGAATAGTATCACAAAGGCTTTTTAGTGTTTCAGAGCTGTGGGAAACAATTACAACTGTTCTGTCTTTATTATTGATAAGGCTCTTCATTTTTGCATAGCTCTTCTTTTTGAACTTAGCGTCACCTACACTCAAAACCTCGTCAATAAGCATAATTTCTGTTTCAAGAATAGCTGTAATCGCAAACGCAAGCTTGGAGTGCATACCGCTTGAATATGTTTTTACAGGACGGTCGATAAAATCGCCAAGCTCCGCAAATTCAATAATCTCATCAAGCTTTTCATCAATCTGTGCTCTGTCAAAGCCCAAGAGCATTCCCGAGAGGTAAATATTTTCTCTGCCGCTCAGCTTAGGCTGAAAGCCGACACCGATAGCCATAAGAGAAACGGAGTGACCGTGCAAGTCGATAGTTCCCTCATCGGGAGAGAAGATTCCCGCAATAGCACGAAGCAGTGTAGACTTACCACTGCCGTTTTTTCCCACGATACCGAGAATCTGTCCCTTCGGAACATCGAAGCTTACGCCTCTCACAGCCTCATAATACTCAGTTTTTTTGTACTTATGCGGTGCTAAAATAGTTTTCAGCAAAGAAACCTTTTTAAAACATCTGTATCTGATTTTTACATCGGATACAGATATAGCATTTTCCTTAACATCTGCCATAATTATATCACCTTTACATAACTGTTTTCAAACTTATAAACGATATTAATACCGACAATGGAGAGTACCAAGCCAACAAAGAACCAAGCAAGCAGCATTACCCAGTGTGGGTCCTGCTGATAAAGCAAAACTCTTCTTAAATCGGTAATGCAAAGTGCAATAGGATTAAGCTTTACAAGTAAATCTCCCCAAGGTGACGGAACTCTACCCTCAATGGTTTTTCCGATAGACTCAATAGAATAGAATATACCCGAAAGGTAGAATCCCAACTGCAAAATAACTGTAATTACATTAAGTAAGTCCTCAACAAATACACCGAAGTGCATAATGATTGTGCTTACGCCAAATGTAACAAGCACCAGTACAAGTGTAATCGGTACTATCCAGACTGCTCTCCATGTCAAAGGTACCTGATAACCAATCATCGTAATTACAACGAGTAAATTGGAAATGACCATTTTAAAACCGTAAACACCTATTTTTTCAAAAACAAACATATACTTAGGAACATATATCTTACTTACTATTTGCTTTTTTGCCGAAACAAGCTTTACGCTCGCTTTAACCGTTTTCTGAAAGAACTGCCATGTGTTAAGTCCCAAAAAAACGAACACCGGAAAATACGGTACTCCGCTTCTAAATACAACAACAGCGATAAATGAGTATACAAGCATGTAGAGTAGCGGATCCAAAAACCACCACAACCAGCTTAAAAACGAACCGGCAACTTCCGACTTCAATTCGGCTTTTGATGAGAATACTGTATAATTAAAGAATTTCTTAATATCCTTAAATGCTCTGCTCATCAGTAACCATCACTTCCCTTTTCTTTTTAATTTTTATAAAATAATCATAAACGATTTGATTATAACATTATACCCCAAATTTTGCAATAGTAATTTACCCCTAAATAAAGGTGTCAATGCTTACTTTTTAATAGCAAAAACAGTGTAAGTTTATGAATTTTCTTTATATTTCGGTATGCAAGCCGTCGATATAAAACTATTGTTTACTGCTGTTATTAAAATCATTTACAAAAAAATTCTGTCGGTACTGATTTTACACTACCGACAGAAAATCATTTTACATAATGCTTTTACCATATTTGCCCGTGCTTGATGCGTTTTATTGCCACAACAACCATAAGTGTGCCAACTCCCAATCCCATAAAGGTAAAGATGGTATAATTCTTACCGACCCCCTCGCCGGTTTTGTACACTATTTTGCATTGCGTAGGACAGTCGGGATTTACAAAAAGGTCAACCCTATATCCCGACAGAAAAAATTGACCGTAATTATCTATAACAATATTATCATAGCTTTTACCGTCATAAACATACTTCACTGTTGTTTTGAGATAAGACTGCGAACTGCCTGTACCGTCACCGGACGACGTACACTCTCCGACAACAGCATCGGCATTTTCTATAAAACGAGAATTTTCTTGCATATTAGTCAAATTCATCAATAGACAGAATGTACCGAATAAAATCAATACAATTCCTGTCACGATTGCTACCGGAGCCGGTGTCCGATATCTTCTGTTCATTTTTCATAAACCTCCAAAATTTTACTACAAAATAACTTCCGCTTTAACTGTGTATCTCCTTTCATTTGAGTAACAATCCCGGCGATGACCGCACAGCGTTTTACAAGACATCACCAGTTTGATTTTATAATATAAAATCCTCTTCAAATTGTCAATATAGTAAATATTTGTTCACGAATATTTAAAAAATTACCAAAATCTATGAAAATTTCATTGCTCATAACAGCTTCTGAACAGTACCTCTGACACCTCAGCTTTTCGTGTGTAAAAAGTATGATTTTTCCTTTGTTTTTTCTTGGAAAATAAATACAAATAATCAAGCCCGTAATAATACATTTTTTATTTGACAGATTTGGATATAATATAGTATAATTGTTTGGAACATAAGGTTACAAACTGTAATTAAATCAGTTATTAAAATAAAAATATTAAGAAATTTGCTATATAGCCATAAAGGAGTCACCCTTAATGGAAAAAATGAATATCAGAAAGCTCGTCCTCGTTTTTGCGGATGCTTTTATAGTCTTTATAAGCGGAGCGTTAAGCAGTTTCTTGCTTTCGTTCTTTTGGCTTAACCCAATGTATGACTCTTCAAGAAAGAGCCTTGTAATTTATTTGTTGATTAATGTGCTTATGTGCTTTTTTGCACTCTATGTATGCGGTGCATACAATAAGCTTTGGAGATATTTTGACGCCAAGGACTATCTGTCCTGCGGCTTGGGCATGTTTATCGGCTCGGGTATTACGGCACTTTTGTCAAATACCTTTTCCGCTCAGCCACGCTGGCAGTTTATTTTGCTCACCTTTGCTATCGGCACATTCGGCATAATGTTCTTCAGATTTGTTTTCAGACAAACCTTCCTGACGCTTGCGGTGGACGGTAAAAAATACGCGAAGCAACGCACCATGATTATAGGTGCGGGCAAGGCTTGTCACATGATTTTGAACGAAATCAAAAACGCTCAAACAGACCCGAAGAATCCTGCACACAAATACGAGCCTGTGTGTCTTATTGATGATGACCCCGACAAGCAGGGCACAAGCATCATGGGTATTCCCGTAAGAGGTACTACGGAGGAAATCACGAAATATTGCCGTAAAGAGGCTATTGACTTGATTATACTCGCCATTCCGTCGCTTAGTGACAAGGAGAGAAAAAGAATCCTTGACATCGCCAGTGAAACAAGCTGTAAAATTAAAATTATTCCTTACCTTACAGAAATGCTTGCAGACGGAAATGAAAGCACTCAAATCATCTCTAAGGCTAAGGATATTCGCATTGAGGACCTTTTGGGCAGAGAGCCTGTAACCTTTGACAGCAAAGAGGTTAAAAGCTTTATTTCCGACAAAATTTGTATGGTTACGGGCGGCGGCGGTTCAATCGGCAGTGAGCTTGTTCGTCAGATTATCAAATATCACCCGAAGCAGATTATCATTGTTGATATTTACGAAAACAACGCTTACGAAATTCAGCAGGAATTGTACATGGATTACGGCAAGGATATCAACCTTGTTACTCTCATTGCATCTGTTCGTGACTACGATAAGATGAATCTTATTTTTAAGACCTATCGCCCAAATGTAGTATTCCATGCCGCAGCCCACAAGCACGTTCCGCTCATGGAAACAGTTCCGGAAGAGGCTGTAAAAAACAACATTTTCGGCACTTTCAACGTGGCAACTCTTGCGGAATACTATAACGTAGAAAAATTTGTTATGATTTCCACAGACAAGGCTGTAAACCCGACTAATGTAATGGGAGCTACAAAGCGTTGCTGTGAAATGATTATTCAGTATATGGCTCAAAACTACACAAATACCGACTTTATTACAACTCGTTTCGGCAATGTTTTGGGCAGTAACGGCTCTGTTATTCCGCTTTTTAAAAGGCAAATTGAAACAGGCAAGCCTGTAACGGTTACTCACCCCGAAATTATCCGCTACTTTATGACCATACCCGAGGCTGTTTCTCTCGTTTTACAGGCAGGCTCAATGGCTCACGGCGGCGAGATATTCGTACTCGATATGGGTGAGCCCGTAAAAATTGTTACGCTTGCGGAAAATCTTATCCGTCTTTACGGCAAGGTTCCTTATCAAGATGTAGAAATTAAATTCACCGGACTTCGCCCGGGCGAGAAGCTGTACGAGGAGCTTCTCATGAGTGAAGAGGGACTTGAAGAAACAGACAACAAAAAGATTTTCATAGGAAATCAGATAAAAATAGAACCCGATACATTCCTTGGCAAATTGCAGGAGCTTAAAGAAGCCGCTAACGCAAACGACAGCGAGCTTACACTCAAGCTTTTGAGTGATATCGTACCTACTTTCAATCATAAGATTAATAACTAATAAATGTTCATGGTATTTAGGACGTATCTGAAAACGTAATAATAAACAGATTTTTGCTCAAGCCGAGGGGATTTCAAGGAAAAAGCGGAGGAATACTTATGTATTCCAAGCATTTTTGACGAAGCGAATCACCCTAAATTGGTAAAAAGGTGGGCTGTTGGGACTTTTCGGATATGCCCCGGTTAGGAGGAAAACTATAATGTGTGGAATTGTTGGCTATGTTGGACACAGAGATTGTTCCGATGTGCTTGTAAGTGCTCTTACAAGACTGGAATATCGTGGATATGACTCAGCAGGAATTGCTGTTTTTGAGAACGATAAAATAGCTGTTGCAAAATCAAAAGGAAAGCTTAAGGATTTGGTAGACAAAATGGCAGTTGAGGGCAAGCCGAGCGGTATTGCCGGAATCGGTCATACACGTTGGGCAACTCACGGAGAACCGTCAGATATTAACTCTCACCCCCACAGCGGTGCTAAGGTAACTCTTGTACACAACGGTATTATCGAAAATTACAAGGAATTAAAGGATTTTCTTATAAGCCGTGGCAGAGAATTCGTAAGCGACACAGATACAGAGGTTGTGGCACAGCTCCTTGACTACTATTACAGCAAAATCAGCGAGCCCATTGACGCTATCATAGAAACAATGCAGGAGGTAAAGGGAAGCTTTGCACTCGGTATTGTTTTTGAGGATTATCCGAACCAAGTTTATGCTGTAAGACGTGAAAGTCCGCTTATTATCGGTGTAGGCAAGGATGAAAACTTCATCGCCTCCGATGTACCTGCTATTATTCAGTACACCAAGGATTATTATCTTTTGGAGCATGATGAAATTGCTGTGCTCAGCTTAAACGGTGTAGAAATATTTGATATTCATCGTCAGCCTATAACAAAGGAGCTTAAAACAGCAGATTGGGACGTTGATGCAGTAGGAAAATGCGGTTATCCTCACTATATGATTAAGGAAATTAACGAACAGCCCACCGCAATCAAGAACACAGTATTGCCGAGAATCATGGACGGTATGCCTTGCCTTGATGAATGCAACATTAATCCCGAGGTTTTAAGAGAGATCCGCAATATTTACATAGTAGCCTGCGGAAGTGCAATGCACTCGGGTATGGTTGGCAAGTACGTTATTGAGGATATTGCCAGAACTGCCGTTACGGTAGAAATTGCAAGTGAATTCAGATACAAAAATCCCATCGTTGGCGAGGGCGATTTGATTATCATAGTTTCTCAAAGCGGTGAAACGGCAGACAGTCTTGCCGCACTCAGACTTGCAAAGGAAAAGGGTGCAAAAACTCTCGCAATAGTAAACGCAATGGGCAGTACGATTGCCCGTGAAGCAGATATGCTTATTTACACACACGCAGGTCCCGAAATTTCCGTTGCTTCCACAAAAGCATATATGGTACAGCTTTCTGTTATGTATCTTTTCGCTTTTGAACTGGCTTTTGCAAAGGGACAGATTTCCGAGGAAAAGTATAAGTATCTAACTGCTAAGCTTCTCGAAACTCCCGATATGGTGCAGAAAATCATCGAAAATACAACAGAAATTTGTCAAAAGGTTTCTACAAAGCTTCTCACAGCCGACAGCTTGCTTTATATCGGAAGAGGTCTTGACTACGCACTCAGCATGGAGGGAAGCTTGAAGCTTAAAGAAATTTCCTACATTCACTCCGAAAGCTATGCGGCAGGCGAGCTTAAGCACGGTACAATTTCTCTTATCACTAAGGATATGCCTGTAATTGCCGTTGCCACTCAGTCCGCTCTTTACGAAAAGACTGTCAGCAACATAAAAGAGGTTAAGGCAAGAGGTGCCAAGGTTATTATGATTTGCCAAGAGGGCAACGATGTACCTCAGGATATTGCGGATTACGTTGTAAAAGTACCGCCGTTTGAAGAAATTCTTCTTCCTATGCTCGTTTGTGTACCGTTACAGCTTATAGCTTACTACACAGCCGTACAAAGAGGAAACGACGTAGACCAACCGAGAAACCTTGCTAAATCTGTTACTGTTGAATAATCGGTGACTGAAAATGCTGATACGAACACAATCAAGGGAAAGCATTGTTGAAGTAGTTCATATATTTCTATCGGAAATGATGGGAGAAAAGGATTTCTACATTTTCGGAACATGTGCAGGGCACGGCGGTGTTTTTTCGGGTTCAAAGATTACGTTGGGATTATATAAATCCAAAGAAGCGGCATTGAAGGAGCTTGATAAGATTGAAGCCTTCTTTTCCGAAAAACCTAACGGACTATATAAAATGAATTAAATATTTCAAATCAAAACCACCTGTTAAACGGGTGGTTTTACTTTCCTCAACTCAAGTCGGGGAGCACAATAAAAAGGTAACAGTCATAACGGCTGTTACCTTTTTTGTTATGCGTGGCACGGTTTACACGCTTTTTTATATACCCACACCGTTTTTCGGTCGCATAATTTGTATGCTTAGTGGGATTTATTTTTAAAATTCTTGAACCTTATTATAAACCCGTTTCAATACAACGGGTTATAAGCAATAGATTATTAAAAGGTCACTGCCCTTAAAATCTACAAACTGCAAGCCTTGAGGGCTTGACATAAATTTTGCCGAAATAAGGCTTGGATTTATATTTCTCTGTTTGGATTTTTCATTATTTTCTTAAATTCGGGAATTTTGGAAATAAATCTGAATGCGAAGAAATTTATAACAATACTTAACGGCAAATCAAAAATTTCCTTAATACCTCTTACAGTCAAAGCTTTGTCATACGGCATTCCATAGAATACCACAAACCATGTTACACCTAACAGTATATTGATAAATATCGTCACAATAAACTCGGTGATAATAATTCTCGGAAGCCTTACATCTTCTTTATAAAAAGCAATGCCGTAAACTATGCCAACCAATATCATACTGATGGTGAATCCGGGAATATATCCGCCCATAGGAGCCAATATATATCCGATAATATCACTTAATCCGCCAATGATACCTGCCGTAACAGGGCCGTAGAGCATTGCCGCAATGACTATCGGCACTACGTTGAATCCGATTTTAATTGTATTTGTGCCCAAAAAGCTTATGCTGATATTAGCAAAGTATCCCAAAACCACGCTAAGAGCCAACAGCATAGCCGCAATGGCAAGATTCAGCGGCTTTGACAGCTCAGCACTTGATTGTTTAAATTTTTTACCTAATTCTTTAAAACTTCTTATCATTATAGACAACTCCTTTTTACAGTCGTTGCTACACAATAGAATAATACTATTTTTAGATTTTCCGCATAATCCTTGTTTTCCAATCAAGTATATTCTACCTCAATTTTCACTCAATTATGTGTTTCAAACTAATTTCTAATTAAATGCTTTAAATTATACCGAAAAGAATTAAAGTGTTCTATTAGAATTTAGCATCACTTTCTAAAATAATAAACGGGCGATGTACATAATGCACACCGCCCGAAAATCCATGTGTAACAGCGGGATGCAAACTCCAAACCGCAGATTTCTCTTTCGTTCCGCCGACAACTCCCCGTTCAACGGACACTTTGTATCCTTAGAGGATACACGCTTGGAATTTTACTCTGTTTAATTTTATATTTTTATTTATCAAAACAAAGATACTCATTAAATTACCGTGCAAATGCTTATCCTTGTTTGATTCTGAAATAAAGCAGCTTACGCATCCGGGTTGGATGTATAAACAGTTACATTAGAAGCAGAACCGTCAGCTACTACCCAGATATCACCGGAATAACCTGTCATATCTGCTGTCTGAGAACCGTCACCATTGAGAATCCAGTTGTAAGCATTACCGTTCTCAAATGTGTATGAATACCAACCGTTCTCGTCTTTTTCTGTAAGTGCAACGCCCGGCCAAGTTGTGGAAAGCTTGCTTGTACCGTCCCACAAGTGGAGGTTAGGCTGGAAGTCTGTGTTTACAAGCTTAACATAGATTGTAGACTCAACTGCTACATCTGATGTGTTGTAATGATAAACTACCTCTACGCCTTCCTTAACGTATTCACCTGTTGCATTTGCAGGCAACTGGGATTCATCAAGTGCATACCATGCAAAGTTCTTAGCCTCTGTTGTGTACTCTGTGCCGCCTCTTGCTGTTGAAGTAATCGGGTCGCAAAGATCCTTACCGTTCTCATCAACATATCTTACTGTAAGTGTACCGATACCGCCCTCATAGAGGTTGTAGTAATAGTAAACATTCGTTGTACCTGCTGTCATTCTGCCGCTTACATTATCGGATGCGGAATCGAAATCGTATTCAATAAGGAGATCAGCAGCCTGCTGTGTTGTATATGTCTGACCCTCTGTACCCTTAATTGTAGTCTTGTAAATTGTTTCGCCTGTTGCCTTGTCGATGTGATTAACTACAACAAAGGCATCTTCTTTATCGCTGAGATTAGCAGCCTCATAAGTTTCCTTCGGAACAAGAATAAGTGCTGAGTTAGGCTCCATTGTAACTGTGCCGCTTACTGTGTCGATTGCAGAAAGACCTGCTGTCTGCTTATCTGCAATTACAACATACTCGCCGCTGCCGTCACCGCTAACTATTGTTTCGCTGCCGTAGCCTGCAAGAATTCTCTGAACCATAAGTGAGTCAATAGATGTAATCTCGCCGTTACCGTCAACATCTGCAATAATTTTCTGTTCGTCTGTGAATTTCTCAGCATTGATAACATAACGCAAAATATAGAGAGCATCCAATGATGTAAGCTCTTCATTGCGGTCTACGTCACCGAGAATATAAGAACCGCCGCTTGATGGAAGAGTAATTTCCTGTTCATTTGTCATACTTCCGTTGAAGTAAACAAGAACATTATCCCACTGACCCTCTGCTGTGCTGAGGTTATCGAGAGAATAGCCGATTACACCTGTCGGAGTGTCGAGCTTTTCCATAGCGTCACCCGATGTATGAGTGCCGTCTGTGAATGCGTCAAAGTTCTGTCTGATATCAATAAGACCCTTATAGTAAGCAACTACGTCTGCATACTCCTCAACTCTTGACCAGTCAAGCATATTGATATCTGCTGAGGATCTGTAACTGTTGTGATCGCCGTACTTAGTTCTTGAGAACTCCTCACCTGCGAGAACGAACGGCATACCCTGTGAAGTAAATACTATTGCACCTGCAAGCTTATTTGCGGAAACAAGCTCCTCATATCTCTGACCGTAATCGCCATCTGTACCGTATGTTGTAGCAACAAGTCTGTCCCACAATGTCTGGTTATCGTGACAGCAGGAATACATTACGTTCTGACCCGGAACCTGTGTCTTCCAGTTAGATGTTGTATAGTGACCCTGAATACTCTTGTAAAGGTCGTTTGCATAGGAAACCGCACCTGTTACATAACCTGCGGATACAAGGTCATCATAAGCCTTACCCTTAATTGCGTCACGAGCGTCATCGTTAAAGAAACCGATGCCCTCGTCAACTCTCATAGCCTTTGCCTGTGTACAAAGAGTTGTGCTCTTGCCTGCCCAGTTAGTCTTATCGGCAGAGGTGCTCATTGTCCAGCCCTCACCGTAAGTGATGATCTTAGTATCAATCTGATCAAGAGCAGAACGAACTTCGTTCATTGTATCAGCATCATGCAAGCCCATAAGGTCGAAACGGAAGCCGTCGATATGGTACTCTTCTGCCCAATATGTTACCGACTGTACCATGAAATTCTTAAACATTTCACGCTCGGAAGCAGT
>JBGVDU010000181.1:0-2415 GCA_045119555.1 Acutalibacteraceae bacterium
GCCCGATGTTATGCTTTTTGATGAGCCGACATCTGCACTTGATCCGGAAATGGTTGGAGAGGTGCTTGAGGTTATGAAATCATTGGCAAAAGAAGGAATGACAATGATTGTTGTAACTCACGAAATGGGATTTGCAAAAGAGGTTGCAGACAGAGTAATATTTATGGCCGACGGAAATATTATCGAAACAGGCACACCCGATGAAATATTTTCGTCACCGAAATCTGATAAAGCAAAGCAATTTTTAGCAAACGTATTAAAGTGATTCGATTTGGAGGCAAAATTATTATGAGTTACGAAGTAATCGCACTTGACATAGACGGAACTTTGACTAATTCTAAAAAGGAAATCACTCCCAGAACTAAGTCAGCCTTACTTAATGCACAAAATAACGGTAAGAAAGTTATCCTTGCATCGGGCAGACACGATTTCGGGATAATGCCAACTGCAAAAGAGCTTAAGCTTGACAAATTCGGCGGTTATATTATGGCATTTAACGGCGGTAAGGTAATCAATGCGGAAACAGGGGAGATCATTTCCTCAGTAAACTTTCCAAAAGAGTATATCAAACCGATTTATGAATGCTTGGATGAAAGTAATATTACAGTAATTACTTATGAAGATGATCATATTATTGCTAACAAAAAGGTTAATGAATATACCTATGTTGAGCCTAAAATTCTAAACATGGAATTTATTACGGTGGATAATTTTGTTGAGTATGTGAATTTCGATATCAACAAGCTGTTACTTGCAGGTGAACCCGAAGAAATTAATAAATACGAAAAAATCCTCAGTGATAAATTCAAAGGATATTTCGATGTTTTTAAAAGTGCACCTTTCTTTTTGGAGGTAATGCCTTTAGGTGTTAATAAAGGTGCAAGCCTATCTGTAATGCTTCCAAAGCTCGGATATAGTCGTGAACAGCTTATTGCATGTGGCGACAGCTATAATGATATGACTATGATCGGCTATGCCGCTCTTGGCGTGTGTATGAAAAATGGAGAAGATGAAGTTAAAAAAATAGCTAATCTTATAGCGGACAGTAACGATGAAGATGGAGTGGCAAAGGTTGTAGAAGAATATATGCTGTGATTTTTTCTATAACAATACTCTGATGTTATTAAGTTTACATATTTTATATTATAGAGCCTATAACAATACAAGCTCACAGATCAGTCAACACTGATTTGTGAGCGTTTTGTTTTGTGCAGCCGCTTGCACTCGCTTTGTACCGCACAAGGCAAGTGTCAAATCATACAAAAATTCTCTGAATAGTTTGTGTAAATATGTTGACAGGTGCTATAGTGCGTTGTATAATAATAACAGTTAATTTTCCGACAAAAAACAAAGACGCTTTTTGGGGAGAAATATTTCAAATACAATTACATTCGGGAGCTTGATAAGATGTTATACGACAATGACAGAAAGATAGACACCGAGTACTTGCGTAGCGATCTGCTTGACTATTTCGGCACGGCGGCATTTTCGATTGCTCCGCTTGCAATGGCGGACGTTGCATGTGTTGAGAATGCTGAGGAGGACGAACTTGTGCAGATTGCGCAGGAGTGCCGGTGGGATTTGCGAAAATATTACATGTAACGAAGGAGAGGTAACTCTATGGGCTTTCAGATTAAAAACGGTGTACTGAAAAGGTACACAGAAGAACCGGGAGTAACGGAGATTGTTATCCCTAACAGCGTGACGAAAATCTACTGGAATGCTTTTGAAGGCTGCACATCACTCACAAACATAACGATCCCTGACAGCGTGACGACAATCGGCGGGGGTGCTTTTGAAGACTGCACATCACTCACAAGCATAACAATCCCTAACAGCGTGACGACAATCGGCTATCGTGCTTTTGCAGGCTGTAAAAAACTTCAATATATTAAGTCATCTTTCAGAGCATCGATAATGGACGGACTGGGTGGCCATAATCCTCTCATGATTGTAAAGAAGGGAGAAAAATATCGCTTCTATGCGCTTTCTTTTAAGAAGGGTAATAGCTATGAGGATTTTATCAAGACAAAATTGTGGAACGATTATGATTTGGAACTTCTCAATAACGGTCCGAAATATAAGTACTCTTTGCCTGGACGCCTTTTCGGAGGGCTTGACAGACTGCTGAATCCCTGTAAACTTACAAAAGAAAACAAAGAGCTATACATCGAATTGCTAAAAAATAACGTCAAGAAGATGATCACTATTGCAGAAGAAATAAATTATCCTTTTACGGTCAAGGCACTTTTTGAGTTGGGGATAGTTGACGAGAGCAATGAAAAAGCGGTCAAAAAGCTGATTGCGGCTTCTTCGTTGCCCGAAATATCGGCTCTCGCAGAGTTGTTCGACAGCGAACCCCAAAAGCCAAAAGCTAAGAAGAAAAAGGAATCTGAAGCTCCCACCGACCCGCTT
>JBGVDU010000182.1:0-1325 GCA_045119555.1 Acutalibacteraceae bacterium
CGTACACATTGTGTTGGTGATTGTAGCGTTAGGTATGGGAAATCCTTTCCTTTTTACTTTTATGTTCATACCGATTTTAATAAGCATAATACTTTTGTGCTCAACGGGCGTTATCGCCGTAGCGGGAATAATCCGAGGTTATTATGAGAAAAAATATAAATTAATGACAGCCATAATTTTCGGAATACTCTCTTTTTGGTATGTATTCGATATCGCAGTTGCGGTAATTGCATACATAAAATCGAGAAAGGCGGCAGTATATTTGGAAAATTAAGATTTAAGGAAATCATTTAAAATCCACCTTGCAACACCGTCATCGTCACAGCTGTCGATGATACCCGTTGCAAGGCTTTTTAATTCCTCGCAAGCATTTTCCACGGCGTAACATTCGTCGGAAATGCGAAACATAGGTATGTCATTGATTCCGTCACCGAACGAAACAATTTTGTCACAGCATAAAAGCTTTTTTAATTGTAAAATAGCGTTAGCCTTCGTAGCGGCGGCAGGCATAATCTCAAGCCATTGTTCACCGCTGTAAATATCCTTTTGATATACACAGTTAAATTTGTCCTTTAGAGTGAGGTAGAGAGGATAAAGTTTGCTTTCGTCATCTATGCAGGTAAAGTAATACTTTTCACCGTCTAAAATATTACTGTCGTCAAGCAGTGGGTTGTCTCTGAAATCCCCCTTGCGTGTGTCGATAAACCTACGCAGTCCGATGCTTAAATTTGCTTCGCAGTATGAGAATTTTTCGGAATCATTAATAAGCGAATAAACAATAGGGTAAGTGCCTCCGTCAATGATGGCTTTGTAAATCTCCTTTGCGTCTGTGTCGGAGAAAGTATTTGTTAAAATTCTCTCCTTAGTTATGTTATCTACAATAAATGCACCGTTGTAGACTATAAGAGGAATTTTTGCGTTTAATCCCTGTGTCACTTTAATGGCAGTGTGAACGGAACGTGCCGTGGCATAAGAAAAAATCGCACCCTTTGAAACAAGGCTGTTTAAAATTTCGCAGCTGTTCTCGGAAATTCTTTCGTCACTGTTAAGCAGAGTTCCGTCAAGATCGGAAATGTATAAGGTGTTAGGCATTATAACTTCTCCTTGTTTTGTTAATGTTATGTGGAAAACTTAATAATATTATATCAATTCATACAGTTGGAAACAAGCGATGAAAAATATAAAAAAAAGTCGAAAAAAGGTGTTGACAAATGCTCGTAAATTTGATATTATATATGAGCACTCTTCGAGAGCGGAAAACTTAAAGGTGCTGAAAAGCTCAGTAATCAAGCGGTTTTCGGGCGATGGGGTGTATAAAATATCAT
>JBGVDU010000183.1:0-2557 GCA_045119555.1 Acutalibacteraceae bacterium
AATTTTCGATCCCCAATTTACCTGGAAAAGAAAGCAAATAACAAGCTTTAAAGCCGTTAAAATCAGAAAACAGCTTTTCAAAAAAGGTCAACAGGTTTACTGCTCCCCTAAAATTGAAGAAATTAAAGCTTACTGCACGGAACAGCTTGAAACGCTTTGGGAAGAAGTGAAAAGATTTAACAATCCGCATAATTATTATGTTGATCTGTCTTACGATTTATGGAAAACTAAGAATGATTTATTAAACGAAGCAACTAAAAACAAGGATAATAAGTAAAAAAACAAGTCGGTGAGTTTTAGATTCTCCGACTTGTTCTGTATTTTTGATTATTTTATCATAAAAATAACACCTAATGTACCTGCACCGCAATGGCTTGTGATTGTACAGCTCGCACGCGATATGAAAATTTCATCAAATACACCGAAATCCTTAAGAACATCGTAAACTTTGTTTAAAATTTCATCGGAAACACCTGCATGTACTATTGTGATTCTCTTTGTATCAAAATCGGTAAACTGAGAAAGCTTCTCTCTTGTGTAATCGACAACAACCTTTTCAAACTTACCGCGGTATTTTCTTCCTACTGTCATAGATGCACCGTCGGAATTATTTACCTCAATACACGGCTTGATGTTCAAAAGATTCGCACCGAGCATAGTAAGCGTGGAACAACGTCCGCCTGCACGCAGAAATTCAAGATTATCTATAACGAAGCTTGCCTGTACTTTTGAAACAGAGTTTTTAACCTCTTCGGCAATTTCCTCGGCTGTCATTTCGGTATTTTCAGCCAAATCGTAAGCCATGCAAGCGAGCAAGCCGGAGCCGGTAGACAAGCTGTGTGAATCAATGGGATAGATATGTCCAAGCTCAGCGGCAGCAGCCACACAGTTTTGGTGTGACGAGGAAATCGAAGAGCCGATATTTATATGAATAATATCATACCCGTCCTCAATATACGGCTTGAACTTCTCCATATATTCCCATGTACTTACAGCCGCCGTTTTTGGGAGCTGCTTGTTTTCCTTATAGCGGTCAATTATATCGGACGGCTGAATATTAATACCGTCATCAAAGCTTTCACCGTCGTAAACGATATGGAGAGGAATTGTTTCCACATCGAATTTTTCTTTCATTTCCGCACTCAAATCGCAAGTGCTGTCCGCAGTAATCTTTATTTTTCTACTCATTTACCAAAGCCCCTTGTAATTTATTTTTTAGTTGTGTAATGGTTATTATAACAGAACAATTCAAAAAAATCAAATTTATAAATAAAAGCGGTAGCTCTGCATAAAAACTACCGCCTATATTAATTTTAAAATCTATAACTTTTCAGATACGCCATAATAATTATTGAAAATTATAACCCGTATCAAGCACCTTAAGATTGAGCTCCAAAAGGTCCTTATGTCGTGCCGAAACTACCTTTTCAAGTGCTTTTGTAATTTCACCGTAATTAACAAAGCTTGTTTCACGCATAACCTTGCCGAGCATTACCATATTCGCAAGATTTGTCGCACCTGCATCAGCCGCAATCTGCGTTGCGGGAACGTAGTAAACGTCTACATCATCTCTAAGCACCTTACGGTCAATCAAGGACGACTCAACAAAAATTTTACCGCCCTTTGCCACCGTATGCTCGTACTTGTCGAGTGACGGCAAATTCATAGCAATCAAAATATCGGGACTGTCAATAATCGGTGAACCGACAAACGAATCGCTGATAACAACACTGCAATTAGCCGTACCACCACGCACCTCGGGACCGTAAGACGGAAGCCAAGTTACATTTTTATTCTCTATAAGTCCCTGGTAAGCCAAAAGCTTACCGGCAAAAAGAACACCCTGTCCGCCGAAGCCTGCAATTATAATATTGGTTGTACTCATTTGCTTTCCTCCTCGGACTTAGCATATTTATCCTTGTACACACCAAGCGGATAGTACGGAATCATATTCTCTCTGCACCATTCAAGTGACTCTTCGGGAGTCATACCCCAGTTTGTCGGACAGGTGGAAAGCACCTCAACGAGCGAAAAGCCTCTGTTGTTAACTTGGTTTTCGAAAGCCTTTTTAATCGCTCTCTTAGCATTTTTTACATTTTTAACACAGTCAACCGAAACTCTCTCAAGATATGCGGGACCGTCAAGACTTGCAAGCATCTCGCAAACCTTAATCGGATGACCTGCTGTATTTACATCTCTGCCGTAAGGTGAAGTTTGCGTTACCTGCCCCGGAAGCGAGGTCGGAGCCATTTGACCGCCCGTCATTCCGTAAATTGCATTGTTTACAAATATAATGGTAATGTTTTCACCTCTTGCGGCTGAATGAACCGTTTCAGCTGTGCCGATTGCCGCCAAGTCACCATCACCTTGATATGTAAAAACAATATTTTGCGGATTGGCTCTTTTAAGACCCGTAGCAACGGCAGGAGCACGTCCGTGAGCCGCCTGCACCATATCACAGGCGAAATAATCATAAGCCATTACAGAACAGCCTACCGAAGCAACGCCGACTGTCTTGCCTTCAATTTCAAGCTCGTCTATTACCTCCGCAACAAGA
>JBGVDU010000184.1:0-6744 GCA_045119555.1 Acutalibacteraceae bacterium
CACCTCCGAATGAATAAAATAGAAATCGGTGCAGACCGACAAAAAGTCTGCACCGGCTGATATTAATTAAAATTATTTCTGATCTACTGTATCCTTGAAAGCTTTACCCGGCTTGAAAGCAGGAACTTTTGACTCAGGAATTGTGATTGGGTTTCTTGTTCTCGGATCACAACCTGATCTCTCCTTGCGGATTCTCTGCTCGAATGTGCCGAAGCCAACAAGCTGAACCTTCTCGCCGTTTGCTACTGCCTCAACGATTGTATCAAGAACAGCTGTTACTGTCTTTTCTGCATCCTTCTTTGTAATGTCGCTCTTTTCAGCTACTGCTGCGATTAATTCTGTCTTATTCATAAAAAAATCCTCCGTTTTACTGTTCATTAACAGTCTGAATTATTTATTTTTAACCTCATTCCAAAGGGAATCAAGCTCTGTTAAACTTAGTTCTTTCAAATCCTTGCCCTGCTGTGCACATGCTTTTTCCATGCTTGTAAATCTTGCAAGGAATTTTTCGCAGGCATCGTAAAGTGATTTTTCGCTGTCCACACCTGCAAATCTTGCTATGTTTACAACCGAAAACAAAAGGTCGCCCACTTCCTCAGCCTTGGCATTTTCATCACCCGATTTACAGGCTTCCTTAACCTCTTCAAGCTCCTCACAGACCTTGGCAATCGCACCGTCGATATTTTCAAAATCAAAGCCGACCTTTGCAGCCTTCTTCTGCATTTTGGAAGCACGCATAAGCGACGGCAGCGAACGGGCAATGCTGTCCATTGATTCGGACTGGGTTTTCTGAGCTTTTGTTCTCATCTTTATTTTATCCCAATTATCAAGCACCTTATCCGTGGTATCGGCATTTACATCGCCGAAAACGTGCGGGTGTCTGATAATCAGCTTTTGGCAGATATCGTTTGCAACATCGTGAATGTTGAAGGTTCCCTGCTCCTCTTCGATTCTCGCATGAAACACAACCTGAAGCATAACGTCGCCGAGCTCCTCACGAAGCAATGCGTTATCGGAATTGTCGATAGCTTCGATTACCTCGTAGGTTTCTTCGATGAAGTCTTGTCTGATTGACTTGTGAGTCTGCTCCTTATCCCACGGACAACCGTCGGGCTGACGCAAGCATTTTACAACCTCAACCAAATCATCGAAGTCATACTTTTCTTTAAACTTAAAATCCATTTTACTCTCCCGATTCAACATGCGGCATTTACAACCGCTCAATGAATCTGTAATTATTTTGTAATTTTTATTTTTCGATTACCACTTGGTATTTTAACCTATTAAGTGACATTTTTCAAGAATTATTACAATTTTGTTACCTTTTGGGAGCATAATAATATCATTTTTCGTAATTCCGCGGATTAAAAGCAGGAAAACGACATAAACTACACACGCAATCATCACAGAAAGCACCAAAGCGATGAGGACTTCATATCTTCCCTCGGGGAAAATTTTCGACAGCAATGTATATGAACCCCACGCCGAGCCTGCACAGGCTATGGCTGCGATAAGCGGCTTAATGAGAACAACCTTGAAATCGGGAACAATTCCCGTCGCTTTTATAAGAACAAAAACGGAAACTATAATTACAAAAGTATAGCAAAGCAATGTACCTATACTTCCGCCTTGAATGTTGATTTGCGGAATGCCCACAAGAATATAGTTGGAAACAATCTTTATCAACATACCGATTGCATAAAGATATGCGGGTACCTTTACCTTGCCTACCGCCTGAAGCATACTGCACATAGGCGTTGCCGCCGCAAAAAAGATTACCGCAATACCCATAACTCTAAGGATATTTACGGAGATATCAACACCATCCGTTGAACCGTAAACGACGTGCATAATCGGGTCTGCAAGCACGGTAAGTCCAAGACCTGCCGGAATTGTGAATACAAAAGTAACTCTCATTACCGTTTCTATACTGCTTTTCAAATATTCCTTATTACCCTTTGTATAGGCATCTGTAACATTTGGCATTGCAGTAGTACCGAACGCCTGTGTAACCGTAACGACAAGGTTCATAATAGTAAGAGCATAGCTGTAACAGCCCCACAAATAAGTATGAACCGTCCCGTCGGCTACGTTTTTTTCGGGAATCGAGCCGTTATACTCGTTAAGGAGCAAATCCGGAGTATTCTCCATCATTGAAATAAGGCGGTGCTGAATAAGTGCGGAATCGACCGTACCCGCAACATTCATAATCAATGCACCCAAGCCAATCGGAATTGCCGTATGAAGAAGAATATTGAAGGTTTCTTTTTTACCTCTCGCTCTCGGAGCATTTCTATACATCTCCGCAGTAATACCGTCACCCTCTATTCTGTAACGCAGATAGATATACAAAAAGCTGAAGAACGAACCGAGAGTAATACCTAAAATTGCGGCGGCTACGGAATATTTTACAAGCGTATTTTCGTCTGTTATACCGAAAACGGTTCCGCCGTAATTCATCATAAAGTAAGCCAAAGAATAGCCTACAATAAGCTTAACAAGTGCTTCCACTATCTCGGAAACAGATGTGGGCACCATATTTCTCATGCCCTCGTAGTAGCCTCTGTAAGCCGACACAAGGCAGCCGAAAAAGATAGCCGGTGCAAGTGCCAGCATGGAGATGAAAGAATCGGGGGACTCTATTATTCTGACATAAAAAAAGCTGAATAAAACCATCAGCAAAAAGCAAATTATACCCGCAACGATAAAGAAGGGAACAGCAACGTCCTTAATACGTTTAACGTCCTTGTATCTGCCCTGTGACATACTTTCCGAAACCATTCTCGAAACGGCAATGGGAAAGCCTGCCGTAGCAAGAGAAAACAGAGGTATGTACAACTCATAGGCATTGCTTAAAAGACCCGCACCCACGGGGCCGTAAAGTCTTGACAAGCTTACTTTATACAGCATGCCGATTATCTTTACAACCATCAAGCCGACTGTAAGTATGGCGGCACCCTTGACGAAGCTTTGCTTTTTATTTGACTTAATTCTTTTCAAACAAACTCCTCTTTTCGAAATAACTTTAAACTTTATCTTTAATGAGAGAATCGAAAAATTCGCAAGCATTAAACCGTAAAATCAGGGATTTTTTTAACAATAAACAGACAATGTCATCATAAAAAAGTGAATTAATGCTACGCCGCATTGACGACATTGAGAAAACAAAACCGAAATGAATCATCGGATTTTGCGGAATTAAAGGTAATACGCCACAGAGTACCCTAACCGTAACGTATTACCTTTTAAAACCGTTTTATCTGCACGGATTTCTCTTGTTTACAAACGAACCCGTATGAGAATCGCTTATACCTCGCCGTCTGTATTATCGAGCTTTTGCTCCTCATCTACGAAAATTTCAATCTCAACCTCCGGTTCGGTCGGCTCTTCACATTCGGCACACGGAGCTTCCTTTTTAAGATCGGATACAACATTTTCGGTTGAAATAGGCTGTGTAACCACAGGCTCCGGAACAGCAACACCGGGCTTATTTACAGTGTAAGCCTTTGCGAAATCCAAAGACGAGCCGCATCTTCTGCAAAACAGACTGTCGCACGGATTCTCACATTCACAGCTGGGACAGATAATCTTTCCGCTGGAGGCTGCCAAAGAATCCTGCAAGGATTTAAGCTCCTTGATAAGCTCGGAAATTTCTCTTGTATATTGGTTTACAACCTCGGAATCGGTAGTACCTGCTACGGTAGTATCGTAAACATATCTGCCGAGTGTTTCAAACTGAGCAGAAATTCTTCTCTTAAGCTCGGCGGAAGAAACTCTTACTCTTGACTTATCTACAATTTCTGTGGCTTTTTTGCTCACTGCGTCAACTGCCGCTGCGGTGTTGACAATTACATCATCAAATAAACTCATTTTTAAATCCTCCCTAATTTTACATCTTTATTTTTTCGTCCTACCATATATAAAAAATGCGAGGCTATTATACCACTTACAGGTAAGAAAAAAAGAAATAAAATGTAAATTTATTCTCCCCGCAAGGTATTTCGTGAAAATTGCCGAAAAACCACGCATTAATTATCGCTCTGCTGTCTTTTTAATATATATACTTGCCCTTTCCGAGGAATTCTCTTAACAAGGAATTTTCGGGAATAAGCCTTTCGTCAATGCTCTCGAACCTTTTCGCTCTTGAAATGAGGTTTTGAGCATACGAATAATCCTCGTTTTCGGGCAGAATCTCCGATAACAGCGGCACAGCCTTAGCGGCGGTGACGCACGGCTCGTAAATGTGAATTGAATTTATCGTGATATCTCCCGAATACTTGAACGGAACTATATTTTTCTTCTCACCGAAAAGCACATTTGGCCACATACCGAGCGTATGTGCCGCAGTGCTTCCTCTGAATTGATGGTCACGAACAAGGCGTCTGAAAAGTCTGAGCTCTGCGGCGGTGAGCAAATATCCCTCATGCCCTGCCTCTCTTATGCCCTGTTTTACGCTGATATAGATTTTTCTCAAGCCGAGTGTTGACTCAATATGCTTGGTGAAAATCGGGTTGAGTGCGTGTATGCCCTCGATAATGGCGATTGAATCATTGTGCAAATCTATTCTTACGGTTTGTTCCTTCGGTCTGCTTGCCGCAAAATCAAACTGTGCGATATCGCACCAACCAAGCTGCAAAAGATTTTTTATACATGATTCAATCATCGGAATGTTCAAGGCATATACCGACTCAAAATCGGGTTCGTCCTCAATCGTTCTCGGAACCTTTTCTTCTCCAAGATAGAAGTTATCCATTGAAATAATTTCCGAGCCGCAGCCGAGTGCCGAAAGCTCCTCTTGAAGCATTTTTGCGGTAGTCGTTTTGCCCGAAGCCGACGGGCCTGCAAGCATTATTACCTTGCATTTGTTCGGGCTGTTCAGAATACTTGCGGCGATTTCTTGAATATCGGCTCTGTAAGCCGTTTCTGCCATTTCCACAAAGCCCTTAGGGTCTTTGCTTGCCCACTCATTAATCTGACAATGCGTGAGTGCATATCTTCGGTATGAATTAGTAATGCTCTGCATAGAAGGACTCAATCCTTTCCTTGCGTTTTATCATTTCGTCAAAGTTGTTTATATATTCGTATGGATATTTGTAGTTAAATATGCGTTCCAAACAATCCTTTTTGCTGTCCTTAAGCTTGCTCACTGCACCTGCACCGCACGCTAAAATCGTATGCGTTTCGTCCATTATGAACACATTGTATATTCCCTCTTTGCCTACCTTAGACCATCCTGTGTTTTCCATGTTTCCGACCATTCTGCTCTGACGATACAGGTAGTATGGGAAATAACCGTGCTCATGGAGAGCCTTATTTGCATAGGAAAGCATTTTTGAAGTAGTTTCAGCCTCCTGTTTGTCGAGAGTTTTGCCGTCCATTGTCAAATTTGATGCTCTCTTCATCGACAGTGTATGTACGGTAATGCTCTCGGGGTCAAGCTTGATTATTCCGTCAAGCGTTTTGACAAAGCTTTCCAAGGTATCGCCCGGCAAGCCTACTATTAAATCCATGTTTATGTGGTTAAATGAGCATTTTCTTGCTAAATCAAATGCTTCGATAACCTCATCGGCAGTGTGCCTTCTTCCGATATTTTTCAAAACATCGTCATTGAGTGTCTGCGGATTTATACTGATTCTGTCCACGCCACATTCCATGATCGCTTTCAGCTTATCCTCCGTAATCGTGTCGGGTCTGCCTGCTTCCACGGTAAATTCTCTGCAATCAGACAAATCGAAATTTTCGTTTACGGCAGTGAGCACTCTTCTCATCTGCTCAGCACTCAGCGTAGTCGGCGTACCGCCGCCCATGTAGACGGATTCAAGCCTTAAATCAAGCTTTTTTGCATATTCGGCAGTTGCGGCTAATTCCTTGCACAAAAGCTCAACGTAAGGCTCAACAAGGTGCTTTGTACGCTCAACAGAAGCCGACACAAACGAGCAATAGCTGCATCTGCTCGGGCAGAACGGAATCGAGATATACAAGCTGAACGACTTATCCTGTGACAAATCAAGAATTGCACGCTCGTTCTTTTCCGTTTCGATTGTGAGTGCTGTTTTCTCTTCGCTTACCATGAAACGGTTTTTAAAATAATCGACTGCATAATCAAAGCCGTTTTCCTTCGCCAAGCGTCTGAAAAGCTTAATCGGACGAACACCCGTAAGCACACCCCACGGCGGAGTAACGCCCGTAAGCTTAACGAAGATGTTAAATAGCATTAATGCCATTTCAAGCTCTGTGTTGTCATTTTTGATATCAAATTTCTTGATAGATTTCTCATTAAAATTGTCGATAAATACATCAATAATCATTGTGTATTCATCATTTTCTGTAATAAGTTCCGTGTAAACATACGGTGGAACGAGAACCTCGGGGATATCCCTGCTTGTTTCAAGCTTGCTGTTCGGAAAGAAAAGTCTTGTAAGATTTTCAATCTCATAGTGGAAATCGTGGTTTTTAAAATAAATTATCATAAATATCTCTGCCTATATAAGGATTATTTTTTCTTTCATATTCAAGTGTAGTTGAGTCGTTATGCCCCGGGTAAACGGTGTAATTTCCCTTGATTGATGTAAGTCTAATCAATGATTCCTTCATCTGGGCATCACTGCCTGTTGGGAAATCAGTTCTTCCGTGGGAGCAGAAAAACAGAGTATCTCCCGAAAAAATAACTCCCTCGCCGATAAAACAAATTGAACCCGCAGTATGCCCCGGGGTGTGCATAACCTTCAAAATGCTTTCGCCGAG
>JBGVDU010000185.1:0-4272 GCA_045119555.1 Acutalibacteraceae bacterium
CTCAACTATTTGCAGAGAATGAGCGGCATCGCTACATACACAAACGAGGTTGCACAGCTTTTCGAGGGCAGTAAAACAAAGCTTTTAGATACCAGAAAGACAACTCCGAACATGCGTATTTTTGAGAAATACGCAGTTAAAGTGGGCGGCGGACACAACCACAGATATAACCTTTCCGACGGTGTGCTTTTAAAGGATAACCACATCGGTGCGGCAGGTAGCGTTGAAAAGGCTGTTAAAATGGCTAAGGAATACGCTCCGTTCGTAAGAAAGATTGAGGTTGAGGTTGAAACTCTCGAAATGGTAAAGGAAGCCGTTGAAGCAGGTGCGGATATCATCATGCTCGACAACATGTCTGTCGATATGATGAAGGAGGCAATCAAAATTATTGACGGTCGTGCCGAAACAGAATGCTCGGGAAATGTTACAAAGGAAAATGTTGCAAAGCTTACAGATATCGGCGTTGACTATATCTCCAGCGGTGCACTCACACATTCTGCTCCAATACTTGACCTTTCCCTTAAAAATCTTCACACAATTTAAGGAGATTACGGCATGAACGGACAAGAGAGAAGAGAAAAAATTTTGAACGCTATGTCAGCAAGCACGACACCGATATCGGGTAGTGCTTTAGCAGGTACATTTGATGTGAGCCGTCAGGTTATCGTTCAGGATATTGCTCTGCTTCGTGCTGCCGGACATAACATAATATCAACAAACCGTGGCTACGCTCTTTTAAATAAGCCTTCAAATGCGGCGAGAGTTTTTAAGGTATCTCATACGGACGAACAGCTTGGTGAAGAGCTGAATTCAATCGTGGATATGGGCGGAACGGTTGCAGACGTATTTGTTAATCATAAGGTTTACGGTCGCTTGAAGGTTGATATGAACATAAAATGCCGCCGTGACGTGAACGAAATGGTGATAGGAATAGAAAGCGGAAAATCGAGTCCGCTTAAAAATCTAACCTCGAATTATCATTACCACACGATTACTGCGGAAAGCGAAGAAATTCTTGATGAAATTGAGAAAATGCTCGATGAAAAGGGTTTTCTTATAAGATAATAAAGCAAAATCACCCTGTAAGTATGGATAAATGATATCCGCTTACAGGGTGATTTTTAAATTTTGGTACTTATGCTTTACCGATTGCAGGTAATTATGTTACAACATTTTTTCCATAAGATAAAAAATACCTTTTCTCCATAAAGCCGTGCCGACTGCTTTATAACCCAAGCCCTTGTACAATCTTATCGCATGGGGATTTTCGGAGAAAACATCAAGCCTTACGGAAGCTACTCCGCTTTTTGCAAGCTTGCTTTCTATGTAATTCATCGTCATTTTGCCGATGCCGATGTTTTGATATTTTGGGTTTACGCAAAGGCGGTGTATGATTTTAAAATTATCTCCGCTGTAATTCCAGTTTCCGTTGCTGTACTCGTCATCATATTCCTTATTGATAACAAAGGCAGAGCAGATTTCTCCGTTCAGTATTCCTATGAACATTTGACCCTTAGAAATATCGTCCGATAATACGGCTTTGTCGGGGTAGATATCGTCCCACTGAAAGATACATTCAATTTCCATAGCTTCAACGGCAGCGGAAAACATTTCGTATATTTCGTTTAAGTCGAGAAGAGTTGCTTTTTTAAAAACAGGACGTGTTTTTGTGTTCATAAAATTCTCCCGTGAAAGATGTATTTGTATTAAGTTTAACGTACTAATGTGTCGAATAGTTTAGAAAAACATGAACATAGGGTAACAAATATTTTACATTAGAGAAAGTCAAATAAAAGTCTAAAAGCTGCAACCGTAAAGATCGCAGCTTTTAGATGTACATTATCTGATTTTGAGAAGAAAGCGAAATTAAGAAAGCGTTTGGGTGAACAGCTTTCCTTTATATTATAACTTTTTTTAATTAAGATTTCTATATTTTGTCAATGGATTTGAAAAATTTAGGTTGGCAATTTTGCAAGCAACACGTTTTAAATAATATCTGATACGAAAAAATGTGAGAAATACAGTTCGGCAAATTATTGCTATTTTGTTAAATTGCGAATATAATTCTTTTATGGTATTTTAACAGAAGAGAATATGAGTTATAATAAATAAAATTATTTACTACTTGATTCAAAATATTTAATGGGGGAGTGGCTGATTTGAGTTTTTCTGATTTTTTCAGTAATTATATGAATGAAAACGATTTTTCGATTCCGAGATTAAGCAAAATAATTAAGATAGACAGGGCTACCTTGTACAGATACGCAAACGGTGAGCGTACACCGAAAACTCGTGATGTTGTCGATTCTCTCGCCACTGCCTTGTGTATGTCAGTTGACGAAAGGGAAAAGTTTTTGGGGGAGTACGACAAGACTATTTTGGGCGAGAATGTTGTAAACAGCTATTTGTACATGAAAAATCTGCTGAATGACCTTATCAATGCAAAGGATTTTTTCAATCCCGAACATGACAGTATAAATGAAGGCAGTCTTGCTGAAATTACTTGCGATGAAAACACGGTTGTTCTTTCGTCGCCTCATGCGGTGGTTTCGTATGTAATGAGAATGTTCCGAAATTGCGTTAAATCCGAAGGCTTAAACAAAAAAGTTATGCTCGTAATGCAGCCGTCATACAGCGATATACAAGGTATGTTAATGCCTATTTTTAATAATACCGATGTGGAAATTGAGCAGATTGTTTGTTTGGAGAAAAGCAGCGACAGGTGTTATATCAATTTGGATATTATCAAGGATATTTTGCCGCAGTGCTTGAATCTTCAGAAATATAAGGTTTACTACCATTACGATTCTCTGAGCTGTCATATAAATTCGGCATCAATATTTCCGAATTTAATAATTGCAGGCGACTGTGCCTTGATGTTCGATTATGAAATGCAGATCGGATTTTTTACCAAGGAAAAGGCGATTGTGGAGGTACTTGAAAAACAGTTTGTGCAGCTATGCGGCAAGTGCTATACTCTTCTTGAAAACGGTGCTTACCTTGAGAGTGTGGAGGGAATGAATGCCGATATTGCGGGCACGGACGTAGGTGTTATATTTAATCAGCCGTGTGTTGCACCGTGCCTTTCGAGAGAGCTTTTGGAAACCTGCATTTACGAAAATCCCGGAAAGGCTTCATTGATAGATGCTTTGGAATATCAATACGGTGACTGGGACGGCATTGAACACAAGGGCGGAACGAGCGACGATGTAAAAATCGAAAGCTATTGTACCAGAAGCGGCTTGCTGGAAATTATGGAAAATGGCTATGTTGGGGAGTTTCCCTCTCAGCTCCAAATGCCCTTGAAGCAAAACTATCGAGTAGATATAGTGCAAAGAATGATTTACTTGATGAAGCACAGCAGATTGGAGTATGTTTTTATTAAAAATGATTTTGAACTGCCGTCAAATATTCAAGTGTATTGGAATAACGGTAACGGAGTTGTCGCTTTCAGATACGTTAACAGTGCAAAGCTTATGCAGATAAGTATAAAAGAGGCAAGTATTTTCAACACAATCTTCAATTTTCGTGACTATCTTCACGAGAAGGATTTTGTTTATACAAGGGAAGAAACACTGAAATGGCTTGAGGATTTGTATAAAAAAATGTCAGAAGAAAAGCCGTCGATGTGACGGCTTTTGATGTTTCTAATATACTTGATTTTTAATAAATAGATTGACAGCATACCCCAAAAAGTGATATTCTAAAAATCAGGTACTGCACACAGTGGTAGGCGGTTTCTCCCGATAAGGGAGGTGATAGTAATGTCGATATCAGAATTTTTCCAATTCATGATTATGCTGACAGCTATTGTCACTCTTGTTTATAACATATCAAAAGATATACATAACAAGAAATAATTTTCTTATAAATAAAATAAGAAAACACCGCCCTTCTCCCAAAAAGTACGGTGTTTTCTTAAACATCAAATAAGGGAGTAACCGCTTACTGTGCAGTACCCTTGCTTAATTATATTATACATCATACTGAAAAAATGTCAAGCATTTCGAGAAATCGAAGTGCTTTTTTTGCGGCTTGAAATACCTCGAAAATTTGATAAATAGATTGACAACATACGAAAAAAGTGATATTCTAAAAATTAGGTACTGCACACAGTGGTAGGCGGTTTCTCCCGATAAGGGAGGTGATAGTAATGTCGATATCGGAATTTTTCCAATTCATGATTATGCTGACAGCTATTGTCACTCTTGTTTATAACATATCAAAAGATATACATAACAAGAAATAATTTTCTTATACATAAAATAAGAA
>JBGVDU010000186.1:0-4756 GCA_045119555.1 Acutalibacteraceae bacterium
TAACATCTCTCCTTTGTTAATGAATATGCTTGTTTTTTTGAGTTTATTATTATTTTTGATAAATTCATGGACAGGCGATTATTTTTTATACTTAAAAATTGTATTTTCAACTTATTGCTCTTGAAATCGTTTAATATTGGCAATATAATATTAACGTAATATACTCCCCATACGGCTTATAAATATATTAAATTATAACAAAAGGAGTGTTATTTTTATGAAGAAATTAATATCAGTACTGCTATCCGCCTCCATGCTTGTATCCTACGCAAGCATACCTCTTTCGGCAAGTGCAGAAGCATCCGACACCGACAGCGACATTTCGGTAATCGAAAAAAGCACCGATACGCAAAATGCAGCTGCAAAGCTTGATTTGAAGAAAAGTGGAAAAACATACGAATACAGTGATTATAAGTATACTATCCTTGATGACGGGACAGTTGAAATTACAGGTTACAATGGAAACGATAGTGAGATAACCATTCCTTCCGAGATTGATGAGATGAGTGTTACTTCTATTGGGGAATTTGCGTTTGAGGGTTGCGATGACTTAACAAGTGTTATTATTGGAAACAGTGTTACTTCTATTGGTACCGGTGCGTTTTCTGACTGTACCGGCTTAACAAGAGTTACTATTCCGGACAGTGTTACTTCTATTGGGAACGATGCGTTTAATTTGTGCACCGGTTTAACAAGTATTACTATTCCGAACAGTGTTACTTCTATTGGTGACTCTGCGTTTTATTGCACCAGCTTAACAAACGTGTATTATACCGGTACAGAAAAAGAATGAAACAATATGGCAATAGGAGATTTCAATACATGCCTTACTGACGCTACAATCCATTATAACAATAAGGATACAGATGATAACTCTCCAAATGCCGACAGTGATTCTGATGTTGATACGGATTCCGACTCCGACAATGATACAATAACAGTTAAGATCGGCGATGTGAACCGTGACGGTGTTATTACTGCTTTGGATTCCTTCATTGTTCAGAGAGTGTTGGTTAACTATGACACATTCGACGAGATTGAAAGCTTCATAGCCGATGTTAACGGTGACGGAGCATTAAATACGTTTGACTGTCTGTACATTCTACGTTATTCCGTAGGTTATTCTGTTGATGCAATGGTAAATGAAGATATGGAATTTGTAATTGAATCCTAATTTTATAATCTTTTTAAAGAACCAGCATCATTTAATACACAAAATTGGCGGTAGTATAACATTATTAAAATAAGAGAACTGTATTAAATAAAATGGTACAGTTCTCTCCTTTTTTGTTTTATAAAAAATTACAGCAAATCTTTACGTTAATAAAAGCAATAACCCTATTACTGCACCCAACCGTAATCTTTTGCCTTTAAATATGCGAAATATCTTGAAAAATTAAAGTTATAAATATCAACATCACCCAATTCTTTGCCTTGGCAAAAGAAATAATTTTTTATCGGGTCATTATAGTCTAAGCCTTCATTATATTCATCGTAGGATATAGGAAATCCTCCGGGATTTGGGTCACACTCGACGAAATATGAAACTGCTGAGCTGTCAAGCTGATACATTGCATCTGTTCCCATCCATTCAAGCTTTCCCGATTTATACATTTCTACATTATATCTTGCAATTAAGCCATCAACCGGCAGTAACGACATTGCAATTATCACAAGCACAGCCAAGCCGTAGGCTATTTTTGTAAACGAAAGATTGAAATGTATTTGCTTGATTATCAGAACAACGAACAGTACAAGCATATAAATCATAAAAATCGAAGTATAAATTCTGAGAGGTGTCATTCCGTAAATGTCTATGTACATCATCATTTTTACAACAGCCGTAATGATTAAGCAAATTGTAAGAATCGAAAATCCTACAATAAAGCCTCGAACCGAAGCAGGAAGTTTTTTATTGTCGTGCTTTACAAGGAAAATCACGCATGAGGCAACCGCAAGATTTATAACCGCTACCGCACAAAGCTGGAAAAATCCGCTGCGAGCATAATTTGAATAGTCGAAATCCGAAGAAATCGAATTAATTGTTTGGAGGAAATAGGAAATCTGAGTACAAATATAGAGAACGTATAGCAGGGACATCGGAGTTAAAAAGGCATTACAGGTTGAAGCGGCGAATATTCTTATATTTACTTTTGGGATTTTCTCAAGCCGTGATTCATTTTTTCTTTTATAAACTCGTGAGTACACGGCACTGAAAATATACATTCCGAGTGGAATTGAAAAAGCAAAAAGCATAAGATTTACAAATAAATTATCAAAGAACCAATCCACTGCCTGCATAATAAACTTTTCGTATATGAAACCAAAATTTTCATCACCCGACATAAGCAATGAGGCTACCAAAAGTGTTACGGGAATACTCAGAGCCAATCCGAGAGCAATCGGAAAAGTATTTTTCTTTACCTCACCGCTTTTGCTTTCTGCCGCTCTGTTATCGGATTTTGCGAACAATGCTCCGAAAGAACTGCCGTATTCTTTAAAGGGAGAAATTATCACAGCCTTAAAGGCGTTAAAAATAATTGAATCGTTATTCGATTGATAGCTTGCATACACAAGATAAAGATTACTCACCACTACAAGCCAAAAGTTTATTCTCTTAACCCATGAATTATCGGTTATAACAAAAAGTGCGGAAAGCAGAAAAGTAACACCGTAGGCTTTTGTCATTCCCTTTGTAATATTCATTCCCGATTTTTTGCAATACATATAATTGAAAAGAGTAAGTACAATGCAAGCAACTGTTGCCATAAAGCCCCATCCGTAAAATGAGTTTATAAGAACCTTTATAAATGCAAAACCAAGAATAAAAGCAATTATTGCAAATATTTTATCAACACCGTTATACACACGAGGCGGTTTAATCGTTGTATATGGCTGTATCGAAGGTTGAGTATTGAAAAAACCAGATGGATTACAGCCAAATTGATTATATTGATTTTCATCGGCAGGTGGTGTACTTCGAGGCAGGTCATTGTTGATTGAAGGTTGATTATCGTGTATTTGCATAAGTAATTTCCTTTCTAATTATTTTAATAAGTCAAATTTTAAATATAATATTCACCTTTTTGGGTGCAAAAACTCCAATAAATCCATAAATAATTCATTGTCGTTTTTGTATTATCGGTTTATTTTAAACGGAATCGTCCTCCACATATTCAAGAATATCTTTAGGCTGACAATTCAAGGCTTTGCAAATTTTTTCCAAAGTAGAAAAACGTATCGCTTTAGCTTTATTGTTTTTCAAAATGGACAGATTCGCAGGTGTAATCCCCACTTCCTCCGCCAACTCACCAGAGGAAATTTTTCGCTTTGCCATCATAACATCAAGATTCACTACAATAGGCATATCGTCGCCCCCTTACACTGTAAGGTCGTTTTCTTCTCTGAGAACGACAGCTTCTTCAAAAACATTTTTAAGTACCCTCAGCAGTAAACCTATAAAAGAAAATGCCAAGAAAATAACAAGTGACAATAATCTCCAAATTGTCATAATTAAGGACAAGCCTGCTATAACAAAACAGCAATAAGATATAACCCTCAATATTTTTACGTTTTGATGTTCAAATACCTTTTCTTTTCTGATGTTTGACAGCAGAAAATTCAGCAGCAACAGAATAATAAAGGCAGGCACCATAGCTAAGTAAACTATTACGATAAACTGAGTAAAGATAGATTCCTTATTGGAATACATATCGTACCAACGGGCAAGCTGAGGAACAAGAAACAGACAAACACCCCATGCCGCCAAGCCTATTCTGTCAATAATCAAAGTTAAAAGTATAGATTTTTTATAATGCTGCATTGACATCACTCCTTACAGTTATATATTAGCAAATGAGTTACTATTTGTCAATATCAATTTATCGATTTTCGATATTTTTTTATTATTTTTCAGAACATGCAGAATTTTTTATTTCTTATCCGCCTTAAATGGACGAACACTATTTTGGTGCTTTACATGAATGACAGAAAAGCTCAATAAAAAAACAAAAGGCGATACAACACCTTAACCTGTGCTGTATCGCCCCAAAATAATTTCGCAAAATAAATATTAATTCTTATTAATCAGTCTTTGAATCTCCAAAGCCTTTCCGATATCACCATCAATTTTAAGCTTACCTACCGTGAATGCAAACACGGGGTCAAGCTTACCGTGAACAAGCTTTAAGAAATCCTTTGTGTCGATGGTAAAAATTACATCTCTGTCAAAGTATTCGTAAGGCTCTACATTCAAAACTCCGTCGTTTAGCTCTGCGTAGAATTTGCCCTCTCCCTCACCTGTCATATTAACCTGGAGGGCGAGGTGACCATGATAATCACTTACATCGGCATTCATAAATTCGTTTTTTACTTCGTCAAAAATTTCAAAAAAGGTCATAATTTTTCCTCCTTGGAAAATTCAGCTGTTTTTCTTTCTCTTTATTTTACCCGATGAAGTCTTTTCAAATTCCTCGGTTCTTACAATAGTTTGAGTTATACGCTTGTAAAGCGGAAGGTCGGCATTAATTTCTTCTGTTTTAGATGAAAATTCTTTTTCAATATCTTGAACTCCCATAGCACTTATGTAGTCAAGATTTGGGTACATCTCGGCGATAATCTTTCCGTTTTCGGAATAAATCATCAATTCCTTAGCAAAAAGCCAGCCGTTGAATTTGTTCTCCAATTCTTCGGGAGAAACATTCTCACCGTTTGAAAGAATGATAAGATTCTTTTTTCTGCCTGTGATAAATACAAA
>JBGVDU010000187.1:0-8190 GCA_045119555.1 Acutalibacteraceae bacterium
TTCGAGTATATGTTCTACCCTCCTCAAAATGTACCCCTCAAACTAAAAGGAAAACAGCCGATTGCCCGCAACAATCGGCTGTTTTTCCTTTAATTTTTTTAATATTTCCTTTAAAAATTAAAAAATCTATTGACAATAGAGAAAACGTATGGTAAAATTCTCAACATAATAAAATATTACTTGATTAAACCGTTGAGGCGAAGATAAAAATAAGAAAAGAACGCACAGAGAGCTTGGGGTAGCTGGGAACCGAGCGGTTACTGCTTATTAAATGGGTCGCTGAGGGCACAGTCAAAGGTTTGATTGTTTTCAATTATTTTTGAAAATGTAAAGACCGAGTATTCTGTGACGTGTTGGCTTACGTTAGTAGTCGGGAATATGTTAGTATTCCGCAGAGTGTACGGCATTGCCGTAAATCAAGGTGGCACCACGGGTGAAGTGTTTCCCGTCCTTGACAGATAGTATAAATGTCTGTCGGGGACGGGTTTTTTGTTGTTCTTCGACAGCTTTACAGGAGGTTTGCAGTATGAAATTTTATCCGACTAAAGAACACGCCGATTTACTGGCTAAAAGCGGTGAGTATAAGTCTGTTCCGCTTACGCTTACCGAAAAGTGCAGTATTTCCGAAACGGAGATTTACACGATTCTGAAAAACATAAGTCACAACGTGTTTATCCTTGATTCCGCCGAAAAAAACACCAAGCACGGCAGATACACCTTTTTAGGCTATGACCCGTCCCTCGAGCTTACCTGCCGAAACGGTAAGGTTAGACTTCGTTCGGGTACTGAGCTTAATTTTGAAAACGCAGACCCGAGGGTATATATCAGAAAAATTCTGGCAGAAAACAAGTCGCCGAGGCTTGAAAATCTCCCTCCGTTTACGGGCGGCTTGGTAGGCTATTTTGCATTTGATTTCATCAAATACAGCGAGCCGCAGTTGAATTTTGACATTCTCGATGAAGAGGATTTCTGCGATGTTGACCTTATGCTTTTCGATAAGGTAATTGCTGTTGATAACGAGAAAAACGAGATTATTTATATCGTCAACGTAAAAACGGACGATTTTGAAACAAATTACAACAAGGCTGTGCTCGACTTAAAAAGCATGACACGCCTTCTTGCGGAGGGTGAGCCGAAAAACGAGAAAAAGGGAAAATTGCTCGAGCCGCTTGCACCGCTCTTTGATAAGCAATCATTTTGCACAATGGTTGAGGACGCAAAGAAACGAATCTTTGAAGGTGATATTTTTCAGGTAGTTCTTTCAAACAGACTTGCGGCAAAATATGAGGGCAGTCTGTTTTATACTTACTGTCGTTTGAGAAAAAGCAATCCGTCGCCGTATATGTTCTATTTTTCGAGTGATGATGTTGAAATCGCAGGTGCATCTCCCGAAACGCTTGTAAAGCTTGACAACAAAACGGTTACGACATATCCCTTGGCAGGTACTCGCCCGAGGGGGAAAACAGATGAAGAGGATAAGGCACTTGAAAAGGATTTGCTTTCCGACGAAAAGGAGCTTGCGGAGCATAATATGCTTGTAGACTTGGGCAGAAATGATTTGGGTAAAATTTCAAAATTCGGCTCGGTCAAGGTTGATAAGTATATGGAAATTGAGAGATACTCCCACGTTATGCACATCGGCTCAGCGGTAAGCGGCGAAATTCGTGAGGACTGCGATGCACTCGATGCCGTGAGTGCTGTTTTGCCGGCAGGAACATTGTCGGGTGCTCCAAAACTCAAGGCTTGCGAGATTATCAGCAAAAGTGAAAATAACAAGCGTGGCATTTACGGCGGTGCTATCGGATATCTTGCTTTTAACGGCGATATGGATACTTGTATTGCTATCCGCCTTGCATTTAAGAAAAACGGCAGAGTTTTCGTTCGTTCGGGTGCAGGCATTGTAGCCGATTCGATTCCCGAAAACGAATATCAAGAGTGCATTAACAAGGCTCGTGCGGTGGTTAATGCCTTGGAGGAGGAAGAAGCATGATTTTACTTATTGATAATTACGACAGCTTTTCATATAATTTGTATCAGGCAATAGGTACGATTAACCCCGATATAAAGGTTATCCGCAACGACAGCATGACAGTTGAAGAGATTGAACAGCTCTCCCCGTCGCACATCATTCTTTCTCCGGGTCCCGGCAAGCCGAGCGAAGCAGGTGTTTGTATTGAGGTTGTAAGGAGGCTTTACAATAAATTCCCGATTTTGGGCGTTTGTCTCGGTCATCAGTCGATATGCGAGGCATTCGGAGCAACCGTTTCTTACGCAAATAAGCTTTTGCACGGAAAAGCCTCAACGGTTAAGCTTGAAAACAGCGATATCTTCAAGGGCTTGCCCGAGTATATAAAGGTTGCGAGATACCATTCGCTTTCCGCAAAAAGCGAGGACTTTCCCGAAACATTGAGCATAACAGCCGTTGCAGACGACGGCGAAATTATGGCGGTATGCCATAAGGAATATCCCGTATATGGATTGCAGTTCCACCCCGAATCAATTTTGACTCCCAACGGACTGACTATTATTAAAAACTTTCTGGAGGTAACATCAAAATGATTAAAGAAGCTATTATTGAACTTTCAAACAGAAATGACCTTACACCCGAAATGGTGGAGGAGGTAATGGACGAAATTATGAGCGGTGAAACCTCTCAGGTTCAAACAGCCGCATATCTCTTGGCACTTGCCATGAAGGGCGAAACGGTTGATGAAATTGTTGCTTCGGCAAAGGGCATGAGAAAGCATGCAGTACAGCTTGAAAGTGACAAGGAATTGCTTGAAATAGTAGGCACGGGAGGCGACCGTTCAAATTCCTTCAATATCTCCACAACATCTTCAATCGTTCTTGCCGCCGCAGGAGTAAATGTTGCAAAGCACGGAAATATAGCCGCATCGAGCAAGAGCGGAGCGGCAGACGTTTTAAAAGCTCTCGGTGTAAATATAGATATTGAGCCTGAGAAGAATAAAGAGGTGCTGGATAAAATAGGAATCTGCTTCCTTTTTGCTCAAAAATACCATTCGGCTATGAAATATGTAGGCCCTGTGAGAAAGGAGCTTGCAATTCGTACAGTGTTCAACATTCTCGGACCGCTGACAAATCCCGCAAACGCTACAATGCAGGTTATGGGTGTTTACTGTGAGGAGCTTGTCGAGCCAATGTCTAAGGTTCTTTATAAGCTTGGAGTAACTAAGGGAATGGTTGTGTACGGAACGGACGGTCTTGACGAAATTTCCGCAAGTGCACCGACAAGAATTTGTGAAATAAACAATGGAGATTTCAAAACCTATGAGCTTAACCCCGAGGATTACGGCTTTACGCTCTGCAATAAATCTGACCTTGTAGGCGGTACACCCGACGAAAACGCACAAATTACAAGAGATATCCTAAGCGGTGTAAGGGGAGCAAAGCGTGATGCGGTAGTTTTGAATGTCGCCGCAGGCTTGCATGTGGCAAAGGGAATAGATTTTTCCGAAGCAATTAAAGAAGCCGAAGAGGTTATCGACAGCGGAAAGGCGATGAAAAAGCTGGAGGATTTTATAAAAGCAACGAATGAATAAGATATAAAGCTTTGTAGAGTTTAATAGGGTATTGTGCCGAAAGCATTTGGCGAAAGACTGTTGAATGAAATGGATAATGGGGAGGAATAAAAATGATTCTTGATGAGCTGGCAGAGTATGCCGAGGAAAGAGTGAGGGCAGATAAAGAAAAAATCAGCCTTGAAGAAATGAAGAATAAAGCTATGTTACTTCCGAAGGGCGATTTTTGCTTTGAGAAGGCTCTGAAAAAACGCAGAGGTGCGGCTATTTGTGAGGTGAAAAAAGCCTCCCCGTCAAAGGGTGTTATCAGCGAGGATTTTCCTTATTTGGAAATAGCAAAGGAGTATGAGAAAATCGGTGCAGACTGCATTTCCTGCCTTACAGAGCCTAAATGGTTTATGGGCAGTGACGAGATTTTCGCTAAGATAAGAAAAGAAGTTTCCTTGCCGATGATTAGAAAGGATTTCACCGTTGACGAGTACCAAATTTATCAAGCCAAGGTTATGGGTGCTGATGCCGTTTTGCTTATCTGTGCTATACTTAATGAAAATAAGCTCAGAGAATATCTTTCAATATGCGATACTCTCGGTATAACGGCATTGGTTGAAGCTCACGATAAGTCGGAAATAGAAACAGCGGTAAAAATCGGTGCAAGGGTTATCGGAGTAAATAACCGTAATTTAAAGGATTTTACGGTAAATTTCAATAATGCCGCTTCTCTGAGGGAATTTATTCCGAAGAATGTAGTATATGTAGCGGAAAGCGGTGTGCAAACGCCCGATGACGGTGCAAGCCTTATAAAAAGCGGTGCAGATGCCGTGCTTATAGGCGAGGCACTTATGCGAAGCGAGGATAAAGGCGAGTTTTTAAAGAAAATGAGAGAGGGGCTGTAAATGGCGAAAATTAAAATTTGCGGTCTTTCAAGAGATGTGGATATTGAGTACGCAAACGAAGCAAAGCCCGATTATGTAGGTTTTATAATCGGGATTCCGAAAAGCAGGAGAAATATAGAACACGCAGCGGCAAAGCGGCTTAAAGGCTTGCTCGATAAGAATATTAAAGCGGTGGGTGTGTTTATAGATTATCCGACAGAAAAAATCGCACAGCTTGTGAATGATAATGTTATAGATATCGTTCAACTTCACGGAAACGAGGACGAAAGCTATATTTTGAAATTAAAAAAGCTTATTCCGAACAAAGAAATTTGGAAAGCATTTGTAATTAATTCAAAATATGATATAATAGAAGCACAACAGTGCAGTGCCGACAAAATTTTACTCGACAGCGGCACAGGCTGTGGAAAAACCTTTGATTGGAATACGGTCAAAGACGTACAAAGAAATTTCATTCTCGCAGGCGGCTTAAATCCCGAAAATATCCCAAAAGCGATTGAACAGGTTAACCCGTGGGCAGTTGATTTAAGCTCGGGAGTAGAAACAGACGGATTTAAGAGCAGAGAAAAAATGCTTAAAGCAGTAAAAGCGGCGAAGTCGTTGATTTAATGATTTTTAAGCAAAACTTAAAATCATAAATCGGCGAAAAACAAACTACCCGTAAACAACATACCAAAAAACTCAGAGTATCTGATGTTATAGCAGTCAGATACTCCGGGGAGAACCACTGTCAGCAGGTTCTCCCCATTCAAACCGTATGAAATGCGAAGATACCTTAGTGCCCCTCTCCGCTGAGTGGAGTATAAAGGAGTTTCGCTCACTGCGGTGAGCGACCAAAGACGCTGTCTTTGGAATCTGCAAGCCTTTGAAAAGGCTTGAGCGAAACTTTAAGTAGGGTAAATCGAAAAGACCAAAATAAAACAACGCTTGCATAAAATCGCAAGCGTTGTTTATCTTTAAATCTGCTCCATTACCGAAACTTCGTGCTTTACTCTGTCCTTTTCCTCAGCACGCTTGCCGTTGTTCCAGTGGTCAAGTGTGCCTACCAAGTAACCTGTGATTCTTCTGATTCTCTCAAAATCCTTCGGTTCGTAGTAGTATTTTAAATCAACATATTCACCGTCAAGGTTGATATCTATTCCCGTAAGCTTTTTCTCAGGGTGCTTGTCGGAAATATATCTCACATACGCATTTTGTTCCTCAGTGGAAAGTGTTCCTCCCGTAACATTTACTCTCATAGTTAGACCTCCTAAAAAAATTTATCCTTTATTCATAAATCTTTGTTTACTTTCTGTGTTCTATATTATATCATAAGTTCAAGACCTTTATTGTTGCAAATACCACGAAGTGGCATAAAATTTTAATTCCGTAGTAAGCAGAATATTTGTACATTTTTTAATTATATTGTAATAATTTTAAAGGAGCAGTAAAATGAGCAGTTTTTTCTCTATGCTTTCAAGAATGAAATATATCACACGCTGGGGATTGATGAATAATAAACGAAACGAAAACATCAGCGAGCACAGTCTTGAGGTCGCTATGATTGCACATTGTTTAGCAACCTTGGGAAATGTTCGCCTTAATAAAAATCTGAATGCCGACCACATCGCCGTTATGGGGCTTTTCCACGATTGTACTGAGATTATCACAGGCGATATGCCGACGCCTGTTAAATATTATAATGAAAAAATCAAATGTGCATACAAAGAGATTGAAAAAAATGCCGCTGTTGAGCTTGTGAATCTTTTGCCTGAGGATTTGCAGGGCGTGTATGAGCCTCTTTTGAGCGAGCATGGGGGAGATGAGTATGAGCACAGACTTGTCAAAGCGGCAGATAAAATTTCCGCATATATAAAATGTATAGAAGAAATAAGAATGGGGAATGATGAATTTAAAAAAGCAAAAGAGTCTACCGCCGATGCGATAGAGGCTCTTGCTTTGCCCGAAGCAAATATTTTTATGGAAGAATTTATTCCATCGTACAGTCTTACGCTTGATGAACAGAAAGCCTGTAAGACTGAATAATCTGTTCGACGATTTATTGACAAATCTACTAAAATTTGTATGATTGAGATGTCATATTTCGATAGACATAATTCTTTTTTGTAATTATACTTAACTCTGTGCGGATTATAATATAAAAATATGATGTCTAAATGCGTTAAATGCAGCTTGCTCTTGAATTGATTTTCTTGATTTAAGAGTGGCATGAAAGGAATTTTGTTTATGGCTGATAATCCGAACAATAACTTTGAGGACGGCTTCAGTGTACTCGGTAATTACACTTCGCCGTCAAGAAATATCGGAAATAAAAACAGTGCGAAAATGAAGAAAAAGAAAAGAAATCTTATTATCAGAAATGTTTTGCTTATTTTTCTTGCGGTTGTTATGGCTGTTTCCGGCATAGGCTTTGTGTATTATTATGAAACGGTCGGTTCACTTAATTACAGTGACACGGGCGATTTTGACGATGCCGAAAACTATGATGCCGACGAAAGAAAGAACAGCACCGATTACGATATTGACTTCAACGAAGGCTCAATAAGTATGGATTTGAGCGAGGGTTCATTGCTTAATGACCCGATGGTGCTCAACGTACTGCTTTTCGGTGCCGATAAAAACGATGGTACAAGCTCACGAAGTGATACGATGATTATGTTGTCAATCGACAACAGACATCAAAAGATAAAAATCACCTCATTCATGCGTGACTTGTGGGTTTATATTCCCGATTACGGTTACAGTAAGCTGAATCATTCCTATGCCTACGGCGGTGCAAAGCTCGCTATTGCTACGATTGAGCAAAACTTTGGTGTGAATATTGACCGATATGCGATTGTTGATTTTGCAAGCTTTAAAAGTATAATTGATATTCTCGGCGGCATTGACATTGAGCTTACAGACGAGGAAATCGACTATATCAACTGGCAGTCGTGGAAAAATAATCAGGTTGATACACGATATGAGATCACAGATTCGGCGGGTATTGTTCATCTGAACGGCAGACAGGCTTTGTGGTATGCAAGAAACCGAGGTGACGAAGAGGCAGGCTTCTCGGGCAGTGACTTTGACAGAACAGACAGACAACGAAAGCTTCTTAAAACACTTGCATCGGATTTGAAATCCGCCTCGTTGACGCAGATTATCAGCATTGTAAATGAAATCGGCCCGCTTGTTACGACAAATCTTAAAAAGACCGAGATTACAACGCTTGTTGCGAATTCTTTGACTTATCTTTCATACGATATGGAAGAATACAGACTTCCAAGCGACGGCAACTACATTGCCGGCTGGCATTACGGAATGTCCACTCTTGATATTGCCGATTGGGAGCTTGAGAGAAAGAACCTTGCACTCTTTGTTTACGAAGAGCTTGTAACAGATGCTCTTGACGGATACACAACGGTAGATATTGAGTAGTTTTAAATTTGATAATATGAAGAAAAGGCAGATTTGATTTAGTATCGAATCTGCCTTTTAAAATTGACTCAAAGGTTTAAATTTTAACTTTCGGTAACTCTTTTTAAAGTTTCGCTCACTGCGGTGAGCGACCAAAGACGCTGTCTTTGGAATCTGCAAGCTTTTAAAAAAGCTTGAGCAAAACTTAAATGGGTGATAGCCGTAAGCTATCGTGGGGAGAACCACTGTCAGCAGGTTCTCCCCGTTCAAACCGCACGAAAGTGCAAAAATTCCTTTAGTGCCCCTCTCCGCTGAGTGGAGTATAAACAGTTTCGCTCACTGCGGTGAGCGACCAAAGA
>JBGVDU010000188.1:0-1600 GCA_045119555.1 Acutalibacteraceae bacterium
ATTGTCGGTGCGGGCACGCAGATTTTGCTTTCGGTTCTTCTCGGCTTGTGCGGTGAGTATGGAAAAGATGTTGCTATCGAAAAAGGCTTTTTTCCGCAGGGAGAGCAGATTTTTTCCGATTTCGGATTTTCCTTTACGCCGTTGAAGGCAGATAAAAACGGAATTATTCTTGATAACAATATCAAGAGCAGAATAATTTTCGTCAATTCGTCCGGCAGTATGCGAGGCTCCGCACCGATTCCCGTTAATAAGCGGCTGGAAATTATACGTTGGGCGGAGGCGAATGATGCGATTATCATTGAGGACGATTTTAACGGCGAATTGAGATATACCTCCAAGCCTGTGCCGGCATTGCAAGGCATGTGCAGCGACAGAGTTGTTTACATAGGAAGCTTTTCAAAACTTTTGCTTCCGTCTGTGCGTATCAGTTATATGGTTTTGCCCGAGCATTTGGCGAAGCTTTACCGTGAAAGGAGTAAAAATTATAATCAAACCTCGTCAAAGGTCGAACAGCTTGCATTTGCGGAATATATTAGGTCGGGACGTCTTGAACGTCAGCTCAGAAAGCTTAGGAAAATTTATTCGGTCAAGTCAAAAATTTTGCTCGAGTGCCTTACCGAATATTTCGGAGATAAAGCCGTGATTGAAGTTATCGAAACCGCATTGTGCGTTCGAATTAAGCTTAAAACCGTGCACAGTATGGATTATTTAAAGCAAACCGCCGTTGAAAACGGAATCAAGCTTGGCAAATGCAGAGAGAAAAACGGCTTGAAGTACTTTTATCTTTGCTTTTCGGGTCTTGAAACAGAGAAAATTCCCTCCGCAGTTGAGTATTTAAGCGAAATTTGGCAAGCTTAAAATCGGAGAAAACAGCCGCAAAATTCTCTGATAAGGCTAATATTGCGTGATTTAGCGGAATAGCTCTATACAATGAAAAGAGAGTGTTAAAACTCTTCGATTTTTCGATAAAACGATAAGCGGAAACACTCTTGAATGTGTGGGATTTTAGCGATTTTTAAACAGTACTTAGTCCGATATCTCGAAATCCGTATAATGTCATAAAATCGGACCAAAATAAAAATATAAAAAATGTTTGACAATCAAACATGAATATGTTATTATAAAATATACGAAACTGAAATATGCTTCGTGCGATTTTCACAAATGACAAAAGGAGCGTGACTGCAAAATGGCTAAAGAAAATTGTAAAACAATAGCACAAAACAAAAAAGCACATCACGACTACTTTGTTATTGAAACTATCGAGGCGGGTATCGAGCTTTGCGGAACGGAAGTAAAATCTATCCGTGCAGGCAAAATGAATTTAAAGGACAGCTGGTGCTCGATAGTTGACGGTGAAATTTTTGTAAACGCAATGCACATAAGTCCTTACGAGCAGGGAAATATATTTAATAAGGACCCCATGCGAGTAAGAAGACTGCTTATGCACAAGCGTGAAATTATGAGACTTTTCGGGCTTGTTAAGCAGGACGGATATTCACTCATACCGCTTTCGGTTTATTTCAAAGGAAGTAAGGTAAAGGTATCGGTCGCCCTTTGCAAGGGTAAAAAATTGTATGACAAGCGTGCCGATATGGCA
>JBGVDU010000189.1:0-5554 GCA_045119555.1 Acutalibacteraceae bacterium
ATTATGACATGCTGTGTAGAAGACATTACTTACGGCGGTGTTATTTGTAATTCCGAAAAGGATTACGGATTAAATACCGGAGAATGGGTAACAGTAACTGCAAAAATCTCTATTGAATACAATAAAATTTACAAGAGTAAGGGTCCTGTGCTCAAGATTATTTCTGTTGAGCCTGCAACAGAACCTGAACAACCTGTTGTTACATTCTGATTAATGTAAACATATTAATTCAGCCGATACCACTTAGGTATCGGCTTTTTTATCGCAAATTTTGATAAATTATAATCGAGGTTATTATTCCGAAAAAGAAACAGCAAGTATCACAAAAGATACTTGCTGTAATTATTTTATTATTTATCAGCCGTTATAAGCCTTTACATTAAGTAATTCTTCAGCTCTGGCAACTTCCTCGGGTGTCGGTACTCTTGAATCCTTTAACTGATATTCAACACCGATTTTTTCCCATTTAAAAAGTCCCAAGGTATGGTAAGGAAGTATTTCTACTTTCTTAACCGTTTTAAGAGTTGAGATAAACTCTCCCATTGCTTTTAAATCACTCTCGTTGTCGGTAAGCTCGGGAACAAGTACGTGTCTTATCCACATATCCTTGCCATTATCGGACAGCCATTGTGCCATTTGTAAAATATTTGCATTGCCGTAGCCTGTGAGCTCCTTATGCTTATCCTCATTCCATTCCTTGAAGTCGAGCATAACTAAATCAGTAACGTCCATAAGGGCCTTAAATTTAGTAAGCCATTCTTCATCGGTTTTAAAGGGTTGACCCGCTGTGTCAATGGTTGTATGAACACCCTTTGCTTTAGCAAGTCTAAAGAACTCTGTTACAAAATCAATTTGAAGCAACGGTTCTCCGCCGCTGACGGTGATACCGCCGTTATCCTTCCAATAACGATTGTAACGATAAACCTTATCAAAAAGCTGTTTGGCAGTCCAGTCCGAACCGCCGCCTGCCCATGTTTCGGGATTATGGCAATATTTACAACGCAAAGCACAGCCCTGCAAAAAGACTACATAACGTACACCGGGACCGTCCACAAGCCCGAAGCTTTCGAGCGAGTGGACACGACCCTTTATAACATTTTGTTCGTAATTGTAAGCCATGTTAAATTAATTACATTGACTTGTGGCATGTACGAGAAATAACATCCATCTGCTGCTCCTTAGTAAGGTCGATGAACTTAACTGCATAACCGGATACACGGATTGTGAAGTTAGCATACTCTTCCTTCTCAGGATGTTCCATAGCGTCGATGAGCTTCTCTGTGCCGAATACGTTTACGTTGAGGTGATGAGCACCCTGATCAAAGTAACCGTCCATTACCTGAACGAGGTTGTTAACTCTCTCTGTCTCATCGTGACCGAGAGCATCAGGGTTAATTGTCTGAGTATTGGAAATACCGTCAAGTGCCCATGTGTAAGGAAGTTTAGCAACGGAGTTGAGTGAAGAGAGGAGACCGCTCTGCTCTGCACCGTAGCTTGGGTTAGCACCCGGTGACAAAGGCTCGCCTGCCTTACGTCCGTCAGGCATAGAACCTGTTGCCTTACCATATACAACATTAGATGTAATTGTAAGGATAGATGTTGTAGGCTCGGAGTCACGATATGTGTGGTGGCTCTTAACCTTATCAAGGAATGTCTTGAGGAGCCATACAGCGATTTCGTCTGCACGGTCGTCATCGTTACCGTAACGTGGGAAGTCACCCTCTGTTACATAGTCAACAACAATGCCATCCTCGTTACGAACTGTCTTAACCTTAGCGTATTTAATAGCACTGAGGGAGTCAACAACGTGTGAGAAACCTGCAATACCTGTTGCAAATGTACGACGAACGTCTGTATCAATAAGAGCCATTTCTGCTGACTCATAGTAGTACTTATCGTGCATATACTGAATGAGGTTGAGGATGTTTACATACATACCTGCAAGCCAATCCATCATTACGAGATAGCTGTCAATAACCTCATCGTAATCAAGATACTCGGAAGTAATCGGACGATACTTAGGACCGATCTGCTCGAAGGACTTCTCGTCAACACCGCCGTTTATAGCATAAAGCAAGCACTTAGCAAGGTTAGCACGAGCACCGAAGAACTGCATCTCTTTACCTGTCTGAGTAGCGGATACGCAGCAGCAGATTGAGTAGTCATCGCCCCATACAGGCTTCATAACGTCATCATTCTCGTACTGAACAGAGCTTGTTTCAATGGAGATGTAAGAAGCATACTTCTTGAAGTTTTCCGGAAGATCTGATGAATAAAGAACTGTGAGGTTCGGCTCAGGGGACGGTCCCATGTTCTCAAGTGTATGCAAGAAACGGTAGTCAGTCTTTGTTACCATTGAACGACCATCAACACCGATACCTGCAACCTCAAGTGTAGCCCATACAGGGTCACCGGAGAACAACTGATTGTAAGACGGAATACGAGCGAACTTAACCATACGGAACTTCATAACGAGGTGGTCAATAAGCTCCTGAGCCTGCTCCTCTGTCAAAGTACCGTTGTCGAGATCTCTCTGAATATAAATATCAAGGAATGTGGAGATACGGCCTACGCTCATTGCTGCACCGTTCTGTGTCTTAATAGCAGCGAGGTAACCGAAATAGAGCCACTGAACAGCTTCCTTAGCGTTTGTAGCAGGCTTTGAAATATCATAGCCATAGCTTGCAGCCATTTCCTTCATGCCGTTGAGAGCCTGAATCTGCATGCTGAGCTCCTCACGCTGACGGATAATATTATCTGTCATTGTGCCGTCGCCGCAGTTAGCGAAATCCTTCTTCTTCTCCTCGATGAGGAAATCAATACCGTAAAGAGCTACACGGCGGTAGTCACCTACGATACGTCCACGGCCGTAAGTATCCGGAAGACCTGTGATAATCTTCGCATGACGGCACTTCTTCATCTCAGGTGTGTAAGCATCGAATACACCCTGGTTGTGTGTACGGCTGTACTCTGTGAAAATCTTGTGGAGCTCGGGAGCCGGTGTATAGCCGTTTGTTGTACATGCCTGCTCAGCCATTTTGATACCGCCGAAAGGCATGAAAGCTCTCTTAAGAGGCTTATCTGTCTGCAAACCTACTACCTGCTCGAGATCCTTCAAGGACTCGTCAATGTAACCGGGCTTATGTGATGTAAGAGTGGAAACAATTTCTGTATCCATATCAAGAACGCCGCCCTTAGCACGCTCTTCTTTCTGTAACTTCTGGAGTGCACCCCAGAGCTTATCTGTTGCTTCTGTCGGACCTGCAAGGAATGACTCGTCACCGTCATATGGCTTGTAGTTCTTCTGAATGAAGTCACGAGTGTTAACTTCTTCTTTCCAAAGACGGCCTTCAAAGCCTTCCCATTGAGCAAAATCGATCATTTACTATTTCCTCCTTATTTGGCTGTGGTGAATAATTATTCGGTGGACAAATTATCGAATCGCCAACCCTCGGCCCCTAACCGACGGCTGACCTTCACGTCATAAGCACCACTAAAAACGTACACCTAATTTCCCTATCAAACGAGGCATACTTCTGTAATTCCACCGACTAATATAATCATATCATTTTTTCGGAAAAAATCAATAGTAAATTTTAATTTTTTAAAGAATATAATGTTTTATATACATATTTTTTACATTTTTGGAATTTATCGTCGGTATAGATATCGTAACAAGGAAAAAGAGTAACCACAATATCTTGATTTTCGCCTTTTATAACATAATAAATGCTTTCATAAATAAAATATACTGCCTACGAAATCTATATACTTATCGGTAACTTCTTCTTGCTATCCAAATTCCCGTAAAGAATAAATCCGAGAAAATACAAAAATCATTCACGTTACTTATCTAAGCTTTAACATCACCGCTTTGCATGTACATATTTCTAAACTTCATTATCCGCTCATACCTTTCTGCATCAATCTTATCGCCAAAAACCTCCAACGAATTATTTGAAATCAGCCTTTCCTTTTCCTCTTTTGTCAATCTTTTTATTCTGTACTCAAGCTTTGAAGCAAGCACACGGCTGTCGCTCTGCCACACTGCTTCGAGCTTTTGGGCAGTGTGAGTTCGTGTGTATTTTGCACACCTATCATTCTTTGAAAAATGTTCTTTCATTCTGCGTTCAACATCAGTTGTAATCCCGGTATATATCGAGCTGTCCTCGCATCTTAGCATATATGTGTAAAACATCTTTATATCCCTATCTTTTAACTTTCAAACATCGTTTTTGATATTCCCCTTATCAACATTCGGAGAAATAAAATTATTGAAGGAGTAATTCCAAATATCCTCAGATCCCTCGGCAGTTGCTTTATTTCTTTTTAAAATTTTACTCAACAAAACCTCATGCTCTTTCCACGCTTTACCGTTTGTATGGGCATTTAGCATAGTCGGCTGAACATTATCCATTGTGTGAGCAAATTTTGCTTCGGGAGTATCTCCACGCTCAAACTCTTCCCACAAAGCTTTCAGCTTCTCGCCTTGGTCATTCGGCAAAAGTCCGAAAATTCTGTCTGCGGCTTTCTGCTCTCTTTCATGCTGAGTTTTTATCCCCTCTTCATCATAGGCATAGGTGTCGCCTGCATCAATTTCTACGATGTCGTGAATTAAAAGCATAGTTACGGTTTTCAAAACATCTATTTTCTCATTTGAATATTCGCTCAAAAGAATTGTCATTATAGCAATATGCCAAGCGTGTTCGGCATCATTTTCTTTACGGACACCGTCAGACAAATATGTTTGGCGACCTATAAATTTTTCCTTATCAATCTCTCTGAAAAAATCAAATTGCTTGTCTAAACGTGATTTATCCATTTTATTCCCCTCCTGCTTGTAATGATATCATATTTTAATTTACTAAGCAACGATAAAAAGAAACGACACCTGTTCTGACAATCTCAACAGGTGTCTGCGGTTATATATTTTATCAAAAAATTCTATTTAGAGATTAACAGGTAAATTAATTAAAATCTCACATTTAACGCTGCTTCGTCAGTAAACATTGCCGTTATAAAAAACTAATTTTGGGACTCCTGCAAGCCGCTCAGATACTCTCTGATTTTCTCGGAAACTTCTTTATTATACAAAAACTCATTGTGTGCTACTCCTTCTAAAGTGACAAAATCACTGCCACTCGGATATTTTTCGGAGAGCTTTTTCGAGCTTTCATAAGGGATCACTTTATCGGATATCGAAGCAAAAATAAGAGGTTTAACCGTTATATTTTCTGCAAATTTATCCGATTCCATTTTATATGAAACAAGCAAACGTGCGGCTCCGTGAAAAACAGGAAGTCTGCTGTTGTACAAATCGTATCCGCTTGAATACGGTGCCATAAGAATTAAACCCTCAACATCACGCATGGACGATACATAATTCGCCACACCTGTTCCTATGCTGTAACCCATTACCACGATTTCTTCAACATCGCTTCGGCTTATGAGATAATCGTAAACAGTCATCCCGTATTCCTTCAACGCTTCCTCGTTTAATGTACCTGTACTTTTGCCATAGCTTGGGTAATCAAAAAATGCAAAATTATAGCCT
>JBGVDU010000190.1:0-2438 GCA_045119555.1 Acutalibacteraceae bacterium
CCACGTTTCAGATAATCCAACTAATTCTCTGAAAAGAATCAGCACACCCAAATCGGCAACCGAGGCAACTCCGCCTACAAAAACGCTTCTGAAAAACTGTATAAAAGTATTGTTGGTTTCTTCGACAAACAACATGTTAAATAATTTTTTCATAACTTCTTCTCTTTTCTGACTTTAAATTTACTTTAAAGAACGCACATATACGATTATATGATATCACAAATTTAATTATAAAACAATAACTTTGTTAATATTTCAGTAATTTTTGTAAAATAAACTCTAAATTCCAAGAAAAAACGAGAGAATTATGCACTGTATTACTCAATAAAATTTCCGAATTTTGCTTTTGGAAGATTTAAGGATTGATTATTTATTTATCAAATGGTAGAATAAAATAACGAAAGCATAAAATTCAACACAAAGTGTGTTTTGATACATGAGGAGGAAATTTAATGTCTTTTTTACCTATAACAAGAGATGAGATGAATGCTCTTGGATGGGAATGTCCCGATTTTGTATTTGTTACGGGCGATTCTTATGTTGACCATCCCAGCTTCGGTGTGAGTATTTTATCAAGAGTTCTTGAAGCTAAGGGTTACAAGGTAGCTGTTTTGGCACAACCGGATTGGCACAGCGATAAGGATTTTAAGCGATTCGGAAAACCTCGATTGGGATTTTTGGTAACCTCGGGTAATATCGACAGTATGGTTGCACACTATACTGCCGCAAAGCGAAAAAGGAGTGACGACGCATACACAGCAGGCGGAAAATCCGGAAAGCGTCCCGACAGAGCTGTAATTGTTTATTCTCAGATTATAAAGAAAACATATCCCGATTCCCCCGTTATAATCGGCGGTTTGGAGGCTTCGTTAAGACGCTTTGCTCATTACGACTACTGGGATGATAACGTACGTCCTTCAATATTATTTGACAGCGGAGCCGATATTCTCACCTTCGGCATGGGCGAAAATCAAACCATAGAAATAGCCGAAAGACTGAATAACGGATGTTCCGTAGATGAATTGCACGATATAAGAGGTATATGCTACGCAGTAAAAACGCAGGATTATGTGCCCTCTGCCGCTGCTGAATGTCCAAGCTATGAGATAGTTAAAGAGAATAAAAAGGAATATGCCATCGCTTGCAGAAAGCAAATGGAGGAACAGGATGCTGTGCGTGGTAAGAAAATCATTCAACGTCACGGTAAGTATATTTTGGTTCAGAATCAACCAATGCCTCCCCTTACTCAGCACGAGCTTGACTGGGTGTACTCCTTACCTTATGAGAGAATGTATCACCCGTCCTATGAAGAGTTAGGCGGTGTGCCCGGTATTCAAGAGGTTGAATTTTCAATTACTCACAACCGAGGTTGTTTTGGGGCTTGTAATTTCTGTTCCATAGCATTTCATCAAGGCAGAGTTGTCACCACAAGAAGCCAGGAATCAGTAATAAATGAGGCTGTTTCCCTTACGAAAAATCCGAGATTTAAAGGGTATATTCATGACGTCGGAGGTCCTACGGCAAATTTTCGTCAGCCGTCTTGTCAAATTCAAGAAAAAGTCGGCATGTGTAAAAACAAGAAATGTCTTGCCCCAAAACCTTGTAAAAATTTACAGGTTTCGCATGAGGAATATTTGGAGTTATTGAGAAAGCTCAGAAAAATTAAAGGGGTAAAAAAGGTTTTTATCCGCTCGGGTATCCGATTTGACTATATGATGGAGGATGAAAGTGACGAGTTCTTCCGTGAGCTTGTAGAATATCATGTAAGCGGCCAGTTGAAGGTTGCACCTGAGCATTGCTCTGCGGCTGTTCTTGATAAAATGGGCAAGCCTTATATTGAAACATATAAGAAATTTTCAGATAAGTTTTTCAAAATTACAAAGGAAGTAGGAAAAGAACAGTACCTTGTTCCGTACCTTATGTCCTCTCACCCGGGTTCAACTATCAAAGATGCTGTTGAGGTTGCACTCTTCATTAAAAAGGAGCATTTACGCCCTGAGCAGGTTCAGGATTTTTACCCAACACCCGGAACAGTTTCTACTTGTATGTTTTATACAGGATTGGATCCATACACTATGGAAGAAGTATATGTACCTAAGGATCCGAAAGAAAAGGCGATGCAAAGAGCCTTGCTGCAATATTTCAATCCCAAAAACAAGGAACTTGTTATAAAGGCATTAATTGCTGCAGGCAGAACAGAATTAATCGGTTCGGGTAAAAACTGTTTGGTAACTGCACCTGCAGGATTCACCGTTCCTAAGAAAAAAGCAAGCAGCGGTAGTAGTAAAAAACAGGTTAAGGGCAAGCCAAACAGCAGAAAGAAAGCTATGGCTAAAGGCGGTAAAAAAATCAGAAAGTAATCTTTATAAACTTTCAAACAATAAATAATCAAAAGAACTCTCTGTGATTTTAGCATGGAGAGTTCTTTTGTATATATA
>JBGVDU010000191.1:0-2898 GCA_045119555.1 Acutalibacteraceae bacterium
TGAATTTTTTGAAAGGAGCAGCCGAATGGGTGATAATATTTTAAAGCTTATTAAGCAGCGTTCTACGATTTTGTTGCTTATAATAATAATGTTTGGTTTCGGTTCAATTACTTGCAGATTGTTTTATCTGCATCTTATAAAGGGTGAGGAGCTGTCGGATAGAGCCGTAGACCAACAGCTTAGCGATACAACTGTTTCTGCAAAGAGAGGTTCAATCTACGACAGGAACGGAAATACCTTGGCAAGCAGTGCAAGCGTGTGGAAGGTTATTCTCGCACCTGCGTATTTTGAGGACGATGAACAGAGAAGATTTGTATCCCAGGGTTTGTCGAGTATTCTCGGCATGACGGAGGATGAAATATTCGAGCTTGCAAGCAAGACGGATTCTTATTATCAGACTGTTAAAAGACGTATCGAAAGTGATGAGAGAGATAAAATTCTTGAGTTTATTGAAGAAGTAAGCGATGAGTATGATAATCTTGCCAGCGTAATAGTTCTCGAGGAGGATTATAAAAGATATTATCCGTACAACGACTTTGCGGCGGCTGTTATCGGATTTACCGGCTCGGACGGTCAGGGATTGGCAGGACTTGAGTATCAGTATGATTCATATCTGACGGGTACTCCGGGAAGAATTGTTACGGAGAATAACGCAGTCGGAACGACTATGCCCTTTGAATATCAGCAGAAGGAGGATGCACAGGACGGTAATTCACTTGTGCTCACTCTTGACGAAACAGTTCAGCATTTCCTTGAAAAATACCTCAAGCAGGGTATTGAGGAATATGACGTTGTAGAGGGTGCTGTTGCGATTTGCATGGACGTAAATACAGGCGAAATTTTGGGAATGGCTGTTGAAAACAGCTATGATTTAAATAATCCTTACGAAATTGCAGATGCCGATGCTCTTAAAGAGCTTGAAAAGCTTTCTGGTACGGCATACGAAGAGAAAAAGAATGAGCTTTTGGCTAAGCAGTGGCGAAACAAGGCAATTAGCGATACATACTATCCCGGTTCGGTATTTAAGATTATAACCGCATCGGCTTGCCTTGAAGAGAATGCGGCCGATTTGAACAGTACATTTTATTGCTCGGGAAGCTATGTTCCGTATGAGGGTGTTAAGGCAATCGGTTGTCACAACTTAAACGGACACGGCTCACAGACCTTCGCCGAGGCTCTTTGTAATTCGTGTAACCCTGCCTTTATGATGATGGGTAAGGCTTTGGGCACGGAAAAGTTTTGGGAATATTATCAGTCCTTTGGCTTTAATTCAAGAACAGGCATTGACTTGCCCGGCGAAACCTCGGGTTTGTTCTTCGGTGACGGAAGCGGTGAAATGGGACCGACTGACTTGGCTATCGGCTCGTTCGGTCAAGGTCTTACCGTTACGCCTATTGAAATGGTTACGGCTGTTTCTGCCGTTGCAAACGGCGGTGACTTGGTACGCCCGTACTTGGTTTCACAGATAGTAGATGCAGACGGTAATGTTGTGGAAACGACGGAGCCTGTTGTAAAAAGGCAGGTAATCTCGGAGGAAACTGCCGCTAAAATGGCAGAGATTCTCGAAAAGAATGCCTACGAGGGTACAGGTAAAAACGGCTACGTTGCAGGTTACAGAATTGCAGGTAAGACGGGTACCTCCGAGAAAATCGGTCAGAGCCGTACCGAGGGTGTGGAGGACTACATCGCTTCGTATTGCGGCTTTGCTCCAGCCGACGATCCGCAGATTGCACTGCTCGTTTATTTCGATACACCGACAGGTGATGCTTATTACGGCTCGCAGGTAGCCGCTCCGGTGTTTGCAAACATTATGTCCGAGATTTGTCCGTATCTCGGAATTGAGGCTCAGTACACAGAGGAAGAATTGGAGTATGTTGACACTGTTGCGGGCACATACTTAACTATGGGTATTGAAGAGGCACAGAATAAGGTTGTTGAAGATGGATTTGAGGTTTACGTTTGCGGTGAGGGAGATACTGTTCTTGCACAGGTTCCGCAGGCAGGCTCCAACATTCCACGTGGCGGTCAGGTCGTTCTTTACACAACAACGGACAGCACCAAGGAAACAGTTACGGTTCCCGATTTAGTCGGCTATACGGTTGCCCAGGTTAATGAGGTTGCCGCTAATTATAATATCAATATTAGCTTCTCGGGCTCGGTTGATTCCGATTCTGTATATTCGTATGCACAGAGTGTCGACCCGAATACGCAGGTTTCTCCGGGTACGGTAGTAACGGTTTACTTCGGTAATGATGATATTGACGACGCTGTTATGTAATTTTCCGATTTGTAAGAACATATATTAGTGCGGTAAAATCAATTTGTGAGGAATGATTTAATGACACACGGAAAGGATTTGCCACAGCTTTGCGGAAGCATTACAGTACGGGGGGCAGAAAGTAAACATCTGATTTCATTCATTAGGGGTTTGGGGAAGAGCTGCATTTTGTCCGCCGACACCGCATCGGTAGTTATATACACGGAGAAGTGTGCAGTGTTGAACGGCGAACATTATGCGATTGCTTATCCTTATTATAAAGGATTTAACAAATCCGCAATTAACTGCAAAAAAATTCTTACTTACGCAGTCGAGGATGATAATGCGGACATCGTTGCAAAGAATGTCACATTGAGAAATGGATTTGCAACCTTTGAACTGCTTACACCGAGCGGTATGGGAAGAGTTTTTGTGAAAGAGTCCGAAAAGGACGAGGTGCGGTTTATGTCGGCTTTTGCTTGCGGTCTTATGCTTACGGGCATGCCCTTAGCGGAGATTATAGCATTAGTCAGTCAAAAATAGGAAAGTAAAAAACTCAAAGAAAAGAAAAAGAGGGGTAATTATGGCAACAGGAATATGGTCTTTTGAGGCGGCTTTAATTTCGTTTATTATCTCATCGT
>JBGVDU010000192.1:0-1322 GCA_045119555.1 Acutalibacteraceae bacterium
AATTCACCTGCCTCGAGCGTTTTGCCATCCAATAACTTTTCACCGTAAATAAGAGCCGATGTTTCGAGCGGATTATATTCATTTTCAAATACAATTCCGTCAACCTTTTTACCGTTCTTTGTAACATTTACATTGGCTTCAAGCTTGTCTGATGTCGAACTTTCTGATACTTCAACGCTGATTACATATACCGAATCATCGTAAAGCATGCCCGAAACCATTGTATTTATTTCATTTACTGTGTAGGTATATGTTCCGGGTTCGGTGAACTGCACGTTAGATGCAAATACTATATTACCATTGCTGTCGTTTGTCACAATATTTTCGGATATCGGATCACTTGTCGGATTATCTGCTGACGGAGAAATTCTAAAGCTAAATTCCTCGTCCTTCATATCATAAGTATAACCGTCGGAAGCTGTTACCATTTTCAAAGCTGAGAATCCCGTTACATTATCGGTTGGTTCTGTGCTGTATATGTTAATAAATTCAAAGCCTTCACCACCGTTGTTTCCGTTTATCTTAGTATAAGTAACATCTGCAACAAGTGCATTGCTTGCCTCGTCATAAGTTACGTCAACCTTCGCATGAACCTCACCTGTGTCATTCAGAACTCTTGAAGCACTGCCGCCTGTCTCTTTAATGACATATTCAAATGTTCCTTCCTGCGTATAGGTAATCGGAGCAAATGTAATTTCTCCGTTTGCATTGTTATTTACCGTTGTAACGGACGGCAGAGGGATAGTATCGGGCATGTTATCTGCTCTGCTGACAGTAAATTCAAATATATCGGAGCTGTACACATCACGGCCGCTGATTCTTTTTGTTCCGTTAAATACTACGTTAACAGGCGACGCTGTAAAGCTGTTTTTAAACACCATAGAGCCGATTGTATTAGAAATCGAAGCCGTCAGACCGCCGACATTATTGTCAGTTACTTCAACTGTAATCTTTGCGGAATGGGTGTCATAGACTATTCCGTTTATATCACCGACTTCTTCCGAAACAACAAAGCTGTATGTTCCTGCTTCGGTAAATTTAATATCACCAAAGTTCTTTTCCTTGACTTCGTCCTTTCCTGAAATTGTAAGCTCGGTTGACTTAGGCAACTCAACTATTCCACCTTTTATTGCCGATGATGTATTGTCATCGCCTGCCGACAATTTGAAAGTAAACAAATCGCTTGTAAGCCACTCACGTCCCTCAAGAACCTTTGTAACCTCAAGATTCGTTTGACCGTCAAGTGTTGTTTCGTTAGTTGAGTATGTGTTTGTGAATTTCAATGAATCGCTGTCTTTGGAAAGCTCGGCTGTCAGCGTTCC
>JBGVDU010000193.1:0-7474 GCA_045119555.1 Acutalibacteraceae bacterium
CTCAACATTAACAACGTGCATTTCACACTCCGGTACATCAAGATTCATCATTTCCGACGTTTTAATATCAGCCGTACATTTAAACATACTCATCAATTCGGGCATATTAGTGTACTCTGCAATTCTCGTTTTCGGCTTATATTTCTTGCCTGTCGGGTCAATCTGATGGTCTGTAACTTGTTCACCGAAAAGTGTAATCCATTGGTCGAAATGGAGTAAGTTTTTCTGCTTCAGCAAGTCGTGCTGTAAATATTTCTGCATTGTATAAAGCTCTGTAACGCTGTTTGAAATAGGTGTACCGGTGGCGAAGGTTACACCTCGGTTGCCCGTTTTTTCATCGAGGTAACGGCATTTCATATACAAATCAGATGCTTTTTGACTTGCCGAATGATTTATCCCCGATACGTTATTAAGCTTCGTTGGAGTAAAAAGATTTTTAAACTCATGTGCTTCGTCTACAAAGATTTTATCAATGCCCAATTCTTCAAACGTAACAATATCGTCCTTTTTCGTTTTAAGGTCGTCAAGCTTTTTTTCAAGATTATCTTTTCTTTTTTCTGCGTCCTTGATGCTGAAAGAGCGTTCGTCTGTCGATTTCATCTCGGATATCGCTTCTACAAGCTCATCGATTTCCTCTTGGATATACTCACTTTGCTTTTCCTTTGACAGAGGGATTTTGCCAAGCTGAGAGTGTCCTATAACAACGGCATCATAATCGCCTGTTGCTATTTTGGATACAAGATATCTGCGGTTTTCCTTTTTAAAATCCGCCTTAGTGGCAATTAATACATTTGCATTGGGATATAGCTTTTGAAAATCGGCTCCAATTTGCTCTGTCAGGTGATTGGGCACAACCATAAGAGATTTGGTGCATAAACCAAGACGTTTGCTATCCATTGCTGTTGCAATCATTTCGTAGGTTTTTCCTGCACCTACGGAATGTGCAAACAAGGTGTTACCGCCGTACAATGCGTGAGCAATGGCATCTTTCTGATGCGGTCTTAAGGTTATTTCTGCATTCATACCGGGGAAGGTAAGTCCCGAACCGTCATATTCACGTGGGCGAATTGAATTGTACATATCGTTATATTTTTTAACAAGATGTTCTCTTCTTTTCGGGTCTTTGAAAATCCAATCCTTAAAGTCTTGCTTAATCTTTTCGGCTTTGCTTGCGGCAATCTTTGTTTTTTCGATGTCAACAACCCTTTTTTCATTGCCATTGGTGTCTTGCACTGTTTTGTAAATTTTAGTTTCTCGCAAATTTAACAAGTTTTCAAAAATAAAATACGCATTGGCTCGACTGCTTTTTGTTCCGTACGTTTTTGTTGCAAAGACGGACATATCTATTGATTTATTATCAATGTGATAGCTGTTGCCTGTCGGCGAATAAGACAACTCTATTTTAGGACTTCTTCTCCAAATCGAATCTTTATCTGCCCGGTTTTCATGGGGAGTTTTGAAAACCTCATACATAAACTGTTGGTAATAAATCGGGTCAATCCAAGCTGCACCCAGCTTTACATCAATATCGCCTGCTTTAAGAGGTTCGGGGAGAACGCTCTCCAGAGCTTGTATATTGCCGGCATATAAAACGGGATTTGATTCTGCCGCAATTTTTGCATTATCTATTTTTTGACGAATATCGCCGGAAAGATACTCGGATGAATCCTGATAAACAATATTCTCATCGTCCGATAGTTCGGGAACAGGGAAAATCTTACCTTTAAGCTCATTGATAATAAATTCCTTGTCATTCCCGTAAAGCTCCGACATAAACTCGAGGTCTACTCTGCCTTTTTCGGCGAGAGAAACGGTCAACGCCTCCTGTGCGGTGTCAACGCTTGTAACGAGCACAGGTGGTTTAATCGTTCTCTTTGTAAACAGGTCTGATTTCTCCAATAATGATTTTTCGTTAAACTTACTTTCAAGCGATGCTACAAGCTGATAGCTTATATCGTCGTGAAACATATTTTTGTTATAACTGCTGTGCAGTAAACCGTACTTTTTGTAAAAGCTGTCATACAGGGTATTCAGCTTGCTCTGCAGGCTGTGCAGTTCCTCATCGGAGCAGTTATTCACCATAGAGTCAAGAATTTCTCTTGTGCAGTCACGCAGCTCTATAAATGCTTTGGCTCTTGCGGTATAAGTTTCGCTTTCTATTCCTTTTCGCCATATAGAACCGTCATCTTTACTTTTAAAATAAACCTTATTATCTATACTATTTACATAAAAACTGAAATTACGGAGATTTTCGGGGACCGTGGAGCTTTCTGCGGTTCGTTCTTCTTCAACAGCCACGTTAAGCTCTTCGGTGCGTTCGGGTATTGTACCTTTGATGTTTTCGATAGCTTTGTCGAGTTGTTCACTGAGTTCTGCACCCTCGATAGGCTTAACGGTTATATCGGGTCTGCCGTATGCACTGCTGCACTCTGTAAGATTACCAAGTATCATATCGGGGTTATCTATAAAATACTTGTTTATCGTAAAGCCGTTTTCATTCTCGGCGGATTGAACCCATTCGGGTATTATTTCGGGTGGAGTATCACGCTTTTGCAAAAATATAATATCCGATACAACCTGTGTACCTGCCGCTTTGCTGAAGGTATTGTTAGGCAAACGTATTGCACCGAGCAAGTCGGCACGTTCGGAAAGATATTCCCTAAAGCTGCTGCTCTTTGAATCAAGTGTATATCGTGAGGTTATAAAAGCAACTACGCCGCCAGGGCGAACCTTATCAAGACTTTTTGCGAAGAAATAATTATGTATTCTCCAGTTATACTTGTCGTACTGCTTATCACGAACTTTAATTTCACCGAAAGGCACGTTGCCGACAGCTACATCAAATGCACCGTCATTGAATCTTGTTTTTTCAAAGCCTGTTATTTTTATATCTGCAGTTTGGTATAACTGCTTTGCAATTCTGCCTGATATAGAATCAAGCTCCACTGCGTGGACGTTGCTATCCTGCATAATTTCGGGAAGCGTACCAATGAAGTTTCCAACACCGCAGGACGGCTCGAGAATTTCGCCGTTGGTAAAACCCATATTTCCAAGTGCTTTATACATCGACTGCATAACAACAGGCGGTGTATAAAAAGCCGTCAATGTAGAAGCTCGAGCCGCCTTAAACTCATCATCGGTAAGATAATGCTTAAGCTGATTGTAAGAAATATGCCGTTCATTGAAGCACTCCGACAAACCGCCCCAGCCGACGTATTTAGCAAGTATCTCCTGCTCTTCGGCAGTTGCAAGCCTGTTTTCCGATTCTATATGCTTAAGCGTTCTGATAGCAGCAATATTATTTTTGAAACGCTCTGACTTATTACCTTCACCGATATGATTATCCGTGATACGATAATCGATTTTAGGAACTGAGTCGGTTTGTTCGTGTGTTTGCTTCGGTTTGTCAGATGATTTTGCTTCAACAGCTTTATCTTCGGATTTATCGTAATCTTCAACTTGCACGGGAGATAAAACCGTTTCCGTACTCTGTTTTTCACCGGTTTGTGATACTTCCTCCGCCAATGAAGGACGTTCTTCGATAGTAAGAGTAAGCTGTTCGTATTCTTTTGCTTTCACTGCAAGTTCTTTATCTACCGCTTGCTCTAATTTAGGGACTAAATCGCTGTATTTTTCGATTGATTTCAAGTAATCAATCAAGCCACCGTAATCACTGCCTATATTTATACTTTCAGGTAATTTTTCGCCATTTGGTAAATTGATAATGAAGTCGGTTCTTGCGAAGGATTGATAGTTACCGCCAAAATTAACGGCAGCATCAATACTGCCATAATCACGAATTTCTTTTTGGCGATTACTTATCCACTCATAATTCAACTGTTCTACTAAACCGTCAAATTCAGCTAAGGTATATGTTTTGTTTTCTATAAGTCTTGGATGTTCACTTCCCAATACAGTTACTGTTGATACTGTGATTGTTGGCTCTTTTGAATTATCAACGCCTGGTTTATCTTCTGTGACAGGCTCTTTTGATATGTTCTTTTCTGTTTTGATAACATTGTCTTTGCCAATGTTATCAAAAGAACTTATCGAAGATTTAGTATCAGATATTGGTTTTTCCGCATTGCCTTTTTCTGAAATAGTAGGTTTATCAAGTTTTATATCTTCGAGCAAGACTGTAACAATGTTGCTGTATTGATTATATTGTTTTAGATAGTCGATAACACCGCCATCACCGTCACCTATATCTTGTCTTTCTGTATAACTTGAACCGTCCGGCATATTAATCGTAAATTTGGTTTTAGCATATCCCTGGTGATAAGCATCGCTTGCTTCAAGAGCTTCAGAAACACTACCGTATTTATCAATTTCCTTTTGACGATTTGCTATCCATTCGCTATCTGCTTTTTTCATAAGTGCGTCAAATTCTGCTATTGAATATGTTTTTCCGCCCCTAAAAGCGGAGTGTTCGCTCCATTCGCAAGTAATAGTAGGGCGGTGCGTTTTTTCAACAATGCCTAAATCGAGATTTTCAGGTTTTATATCTTGATTATCATTTTCTTTTATAAAAGCCGGTACTTCTTCATCACCTAAAGATTGTTCTGATGTATCTGAACGGACTTCCAATTCTTGTTCGCTTTCATTATTCAGTATGCTTTCCTGTGCTATTTCAAAATCTTCAGGTGTCATCGAGCTGTCATAAGCATAGGGGTCAAATTCAAAATCGCCGTCAACGAATTTATCTACAAAGGGCACACCTAATTCTTCTGCTTTGCTTTTTGTATTCTCTAATGCTTGAAAGAGTGCTCCGATATCAGAGGTTATAGCATCTTCAATTTCATTTTGCACTTTATCTGCATAGCGTGAGTACTTATACTCAGTAACGAACTGCATAACATCAGAGCGTGAATAGCCTTGAATGCGTTCCTCATTAGAAAAAAGTTTATCGATAAATTTATCTATTTTTTGCTTAACCTCATTACGAAAAACTTCTTTGTTATTATTGGTGTAAATTGTACGAAGCTCATGGTCATTTGTAAATTTATCAATAAGCACGGCAGCAAATTCCCATTTTCCGAAGAATTCAAGATTTTCATCTTTCTTTGCGACAGAAACTAATTTTTCAATCGTTTCTGCAGAACAATCGGTAAAAGTAGGTGCGTTATTAAACTCTGCCAATGCTTCTTCATAATAGTACGTGCCGGCATCTGACAAATACTGTTTGCAGGACTGTCCGATGTATTCAAAAAATTCCTCCGGTGTTGATGTAAACTCGCTTGCAAGCAGCAATTCCTCGAATGAAAATTCATTCGTTACAAATTGACCACCTGCATCGCTGTCGGGGTTATGATAAATCCAAGTAACCACTTCTCGTTGATTATCAACAAAAAACGCATCGTCATAAGGAGTAATCTCATTTTCGGCAGCATATTGATTTTTTGTATGATTATCCAAAAAAACATTAATAGCTGTCATATCAACCTTGTCACTTTCGGTTGCTTGACGGTACAGAGCATACAATTCTTCAATTTCCTTTGGGCTGAAGGATTCGTCTATTTCCGTAAGAACTCCGATTATAGAACCTTCTTTATATGCAATATCTTGTATTACTCTTTTCTGCTCATCGTTGTATTCGTGTTTGGATAGGTATGCTCGCAGTTGAATATCAAAATCGTAAGTTTCTTTTATCTCAAACAATTTTTTCAGTTTTTCCGATGGTTGTAAATAATCTATCCCACCATTTTTATAAATGTCTATTAAACGTGAAAATATATCTGCATTTTGTTCAAGTGTATATTCGGGATTTAACTGTGCTATATAATCATAAATTTCAACATTTTCAAATGCCACAAATTCACTCATAACAAAGTCGAACGCTTTAATCTGTTCTTCCGAAAAACCTAATTCTCTGAAAACCTCTTTAATGGGGGAATACTTTTTATTAAGTTTATCTTCCTCAATTTTTTTTCGTGTTTTTTGTAAATTAGACAATACAGACGTATAGACCTCAGTTGCCTTACCAAAATCCATTTCATTTAGTGTAAGTGTTATCTTACTGTCGTAAGCTTTGCCCGAAAACTTGATATTTTGCCGAGCAAGCAGCTCAGCAGTTCTTAAAATTGCTTTTTGCTCAAGCTCAGACTCGCCTGTTATGTATCTTTTTGATTTTTTTGCAATGTACTTGTAATCAATCGTACCGAATACATTTTTTTCGGGTGGGGTGTATGACTTTGTAAGGTCTTCGATTTGTATAGAATTTGCAACTTTATCGCCAATAAGGGATTTTACAGTTTCTAAGTCATCACGATTTATTGAAATTTTACACATCTTGCCGTTATCGTATCCATAGTAATTTAAGTTGAAGTTTTCAAGTATATCAATAAAGGCTTTTAATGAATTAATGGGTACTTTTATTGCAACCTTATTATCATTACTTTTGGTATCATACCATATCTTACTTCCGTATAGATTCATAATACAATCACCTCATCAACTCATTAGAACGGAAGGTCTTCATCGTCATCATAATCGGTATTGTAATTAGACATATCAAGCATTCCTTCTAAGCCGGGTGGAACATCGCTGTAATCTCTTTCCCGCTGTTTTTTGGTTGTACCCGCAAAGTTAATTTCATTTACCCTAATTTTTATTGCTGTTCTCTTTATGTCGTTTTTATCAACAAAGCTTTCGGAATACAGCTTACCGGTAATTGCAATCATATCGCCTTTACTGAAATTTCTTTCCAAAAATTCCGCTCTGCCTCTCCAAGCTACGCAATCGAAAAAATCTGTAATTCTTTCCCCGTTCTTGCTCAACGGTCTGGTGTGTGCCAAAGAAAAATTGCAAACACACACGTTATCATTGCCTGTGTATCTAAGCTCCGGGTCGGCAGTAAGTCTGCCGGTAATGGTTACGTTGTTAATCATAAAATCCTCCTTTACAGCTCGTTGTTATGATTTTTATTTTTGTTACGGTCCTTATGTTCTATCGGCTGTTCTTTAATTTTTCTTGCATTTTCGTTTAACTTTTTGCGTGAGATAGTGAAAAACTTCTTTTTCTCCGCTATCTTAGTATTCGATTTTTCCTCACTCTTCTGAGCTTTGGAAATTTCTGATTTTTCAACTGAACCTTTGACATTTTGCGTTGAATATGCTATACTGTTATCGAAGCAAATAGCTGAAGTCGTTTTGGATAATTGGTATCCTATAGTCGTGAACAGCTTATTTGCTTTTTCTTTGTTATATGCAATTATTTGATTTTGATGTTTTTCTAAATAGCTTTGTATATTGTTTCTGCCGTAGATACTGCTTATCTTATTTACCATACTGTCAGTACTTCTTAAATCAAGAGCAATAGGAACAATCACATTTTTATTATTGCAGTCTTTAAGTTCCGTCAGAACAACAACGGTTTTAGGGTGCTGTCCTTCCAAAACTAAAATTGGATTTCTTATGCTTTCAGGTAATTTTTTTACAATATTTACTGATAAATTGTGACCTGCAGAATGTCCGCT
>JBGVDU010000194.1:0-3979 GCA_045119555.1 Acutalibacteraceae bacterium
TTTGGAATCTGCAAGCCTTTGAAAAGGCTTGAGCGAAACTTTAAGTGGGGTAAAACAAAAAGACTAAAGTAAATATAAAAAAATAAAATAAACAAAGGCGGTCGCAAGGTCGCCGAGAGTGAAGCGAGCGACTTGAAACCCGCAGGGTTTCACCCAGAGCGAGCGGAAAAAGACTAAAGTAGACAGACAAAAGTCCGCCTAATTGACATAGGGGGTGTAGGGGGATATTGCCATTTTAGGCAATATACCCCTACTTCGCTTTTGCCTACTTTTGCCGAACAGCAAAAGTAGGTGCCCCGCCCCGGCAAGAGGGGCAGAAGTAGAGTAAAAAGAGAACAGATTTTCAGCAAAGCTGAAAATCATAAATCGGCGAACAACAAACCAACCGTAACCAACATACCAATAACAAAAAAGTATCTGACGATTATAACCGTCAGATACTCCGGGGAGAACCACTGTCAGCAGGTTCTCCCCATTCAAACTGCATGAAAATGCGAAAATTCCCTTAGTGCCCCTCACCGCTGAGTGGAGTATAAGGAGTTTCGCTCACTGCGGTGAGCGACCAAAGACGCTGTCTTTGGAATCTGCAAGCCTTTGAAAAGGCTTGAGCGAAACTTTAAGTAGGGGATAAATTATTTAATCAATAGCTGCGAAAGCCTTTTCGAGGTCTGCCAAAATGTCATCAACATTCTCAAGACCTACGGAGAATCTAATCATTCCTGCCTCAATGCCTGCCGCTGCAAGCTGTTCGTCTGTAAGCTGACGGTGTGTTTCACTTGCAGGGTGAAGAACACATGTGCGGATATCCGCAACGTGAACCTCGTTTGAAGCAAGCTCAAGCGAATCCATGAACTTCATTGCAGTTTCTCTGCCGCCCTTGATAACGAAAGAAATTACACCGCTTGACTTGCCGTTAAGATACTTCTTTGCAAGCTCATGGTTTGCATCGTTTTCAAGACCCGGATATGTAATGCTTTCTACCTTGTCGCACTTTTCGAGATACTTTGCTACTGCCATTGCGTTTTCGGAGTAATTTTTCATTCTCACTGCAAGTGTTTCAAGACCCAAGTTGAGCAAAAAGGCGGAGTGTGCCGCAGGGTATGCACCGAAATCACGCATAAGCTGCATTCTTGCTTTTATAATGTAAGCCGCCTTGCCATAGGTTTCGGTGTACACAATGCCGTGGTAAGACTCATCAGGCTCACAAAGCTCGGGAAAGTTGCCGCTTGTCCAGTCGAAGTTACCGCTGTCTACAATTACACCGCCGCACTGAACAGCGTGGCCGTCCATATATTTAGATGTAGAGTGAATAACAATATCAGCACCGAAATCAAACGGTTTACAAAGAATCGGTGTAGCGAATGTGTTGTCAACAATGAGTGGAACATTGTGCTTGTGTGCGATTTTTGCAAATTTCTCAATATCAAGAACAGTCAAAGCAGGGTTTGCGATTGTTTCGCCGAAAACTGCCTTTGTGTTTGGCTTGAAGGCCTTTTCGATTGTTTCTTCGGAATCGGTTGCCTTAACAAAAATGCACTCAATTCCGAGCTTTTTCAAGGTGAAAGCAAAAAGGTTGATTGTACCGCCGTAAACCTCGCTTGCACTGATAAAGCTGTCGCCTGCCTTACAGATGTTGAGAATTGACAGAAGTGAAGCCGCCTGACCCGATGAAGTGCACATTGCACCGACACCGCCCTCAAGCTCGGAGATTTTTTCCTCAACAGCCATAACTGTCGGGTTGGCAAAGCGTGAGTAAATAAGTGACTTTGTAGGCTCGTCAAATACGGAAGCAACCTCCTCGGTGGAGTCGTAAACATAAGTTGTGCTTTGTACAATCGGAACTACTCTCGGTTCGGAGTTTTTTGGGTGATAGCCCGAATGCAGGCATTTTGTTTCGTCTTTCATTTTTATGTCCTCCTAATCTAAGCGGAAGTGCCGTGCAGTAAAGCTTAACAGCAACAATTCCGTATATATTTATATGAATTTATTTCCATACATTCTATATGATTATATCACGTTAGACGTTGCTTTTCAATTTATTTTCTGTAAAAAACGGCAAAACCTGTGTATTATTAAGAATAAACAGTACCACGCATGTAAGGATTTAAGCGGCGTTGTTTAGTGGAGGATAAATAGCGGCGGAAGACTTAAATAATAAAAAATTAACAGGATAATATCAACGCACGGTTGATGTTATCCTGTTGCTGATATTACGATAATCTGTTTTTAAAATCGTCATACCCAAAGGTTTTTACAACAATATCATTACCGAAAGAATCCCTGTAAACTATATCGGGAAGCTTCATTCCGTTAAAGGTATTCGTTTTAACCATTGTATAAAGTGCCATATCTTCGAAGGTTAGAATGTCGCCCTCGTTCAGCGGCTTGTCAAATGAATAGTCACCTATTACATCGCCTGCAAGACAGGTAGGGCCGCCTAAGCGATATGTGTATGCTTTTTCGTTCGGTTCACCCGAGGATTTAAGCGGCGGACGGTAGGGCATTTCAATTACGTCGGGCATATGGCAAGCGGCAGAGGAATCTAAAATTGCGATATCCATGCCGTTGTGCACAATCTCCATAACGCTTGTTTTTAAAAATCCCGCATTCAGCACGACAGCCTCTCCCGGCTCCAGATAAACCGTTACGTTGTACTTTTCTTTAAAGTGATTGATAACCCTTTTCAGTCGGTCGATATCATAATCCTTTCTTGTGATATGATGACCGCCGCCGAAATTCACCCACTTCATTTCAGAAAGATATTTACCGAATTTTTCTTCAAAGGCATTGGCGGTTGTTTCCAAATCATCGGAGTTTTGCTCGCAGAGAGTGTGAAAATGCAAGCCGTCAAGCAGAGGGATTATATCTTCGTCAAGCTGACTTAAAGTACAGCCAAGCCGTGAGCCTGTTGAGCACGGGTCGTAGATAGCATGCCCCTCTTGTGTGGAACATTCGGGATTCACTCTAAGTCCGACAGATGCACCCTTATCTTTTGCCCTTTGAGCGAATTTCTTTACTTGTCTGCTTGAATTAAACACTACATGGTTTGCGTATTTTAAAATTTCGTCAAACTCGTCATCTCTGTAAGCAGGGGAGAAAACGTGTGTTTCTCCTCCAAACTCTTCAAAGCCAAGTCTTGCCTCATGCAGACCGCTTGCGGTTGTACCGCTTAAATACTTTGAGATGAGCGGATAAGCGTAAAACATTGAAAATGCTTTCTGTGCCAAAAGTATTTTACAGCCTGTTTCGTCGGAAACGGATTTTAAAATTTCGAGATTCTTTACAAGCAGTTTTTCATCAACCAAAAAGTAAGGTGTTTTAAGCTGTTCGTTCATAGCCATTAATCCACCAATGTTGGGTTTTCGTCAATTTGCCACGGCAGACCGCACTTGTTGAGCTCATCCATATACGGATCGGGATCAAACTCCTCAACAGTGTAAACACCCGCTTTATTCCACTTGCCTGTCATAAGCATCATAGCACCGATCATTGCAGGCACACCTGTTGTATAAGAAATAGCCTGTGAGCCTACCTCCTTATAACATTCCTGATGATCGCAAACATTGTAGATATAAGCAGTTTTCTCCTTGCCGTCCTTAACACCTGTGAAGATACAGCCGATATTTGTCTTGCCTACTGTTCTCGGGCCGAGTGTTGCAGGGTCGGGAAGCAAAGCCTTCAAGAACTGAATAGGAACAATCTTGTTTCCCTCAAAGTCGATAGGCTCGGTTGAGAGCATGCCTACATTTTCAAGACAGTTCATGTGTGTAAGGTAACTCTGACCGAATGTCATAAAGAAGCGGATACGCTTAACATCGGGGATTTTCTTAGCCAAAGACTCGATTTCCTCGTGATGAAGCAGATACATATCCTTATCGCCAACCTGGTCAAAATCATATTCCCGCTTAATGGCCATCGGAGGAATTTCCACCCAATGTCCATTCTCCCAGTAGCTTCCAGGAGCGCTTACCTCACGAAG
>JBGVDU010000195.1:0-4400 GCA_045119555.1 Acutalibacteraceae bacterium
TATACCTTTTGCAGACATTTATTATGCTCACCCTTATTCATCATTTGAGCGTGGGACAAATGAAAAACAAAATTCTTTGCTTCGCCGCTTTTTCCCTAAGGGAAAAAGGATTGATGATGTTTCTGATGAAGCTATCTTAAAAGTACAAAATTGGATTAACAATTTGCCTAGAAAAATTTTTAATTATTCATCTTCAAATGACTTGTTTTCTGAATTTATGAACAATTTGTAAAGTGTCCGATTTCTTATTGCAATTAAGAAAATTAAATTTCATTTTATATCAAGGGTGCATTTCGGTAAAATTTACTCTTTATTCATAAAAAAGATTTTATTCGTAATACAATAATAAGTGCACGATTTTTTACAAGCATTCAGCTTTTTCATTTTAGTAATTATTCTTTTAAAACAATGAGGAGGAATCATTTTGTCGGATAAAAAACAGATAGGCAATAATGTGCCCGTTTCAACACTTGTACTTTACAGCATAATATTCTACCTTGCATGGACGGCTTACCACTTTTTCATTGAGCCCCTGCTTATGAAAATTCCGAACGAAGCTTTATATACCTTTTTGGGTGACGGGCTTATAAAAAATTTATTATGGACACTGCCTGCCGTTATTTTGATAAACAAATACAAGGACAGTCTTTCTCTTAGTTTAAAAGAAATGTTTACCTTTACAAAGGAATCTGTAAAATATCTTTGGGTATTCCCCGCCTTTTTGGCTTACATAGTAATAAGCATTTTAATACACGGCGGCACAATCGGTATTAATAAGGACTTTGGTCTTGCCGACATTATAGTTGTACTTTTCGTCGGAATAACCGAGGAAATCGTTTTCAGAGGCTGGCTGCTTAACGCCACTGTCAAGCGTAATCAAGACGTTGCAATCGCTGTAAATGGTGTTATGTTTCTAATGATTCATTTCCCGATATGGATATGCTCGGGAACATTTATCAGCAGCTTTACAAGCTTCGGCTTTGTGTCGATTATCGCATTAAGCGTAATTTTCAGCCTTGTTTTTATCAAAACAAAGAGCCTGATTTTACCTATCACCCTCCACATGTTTTGGGATTTACTGATGTTTATGATTTATTGATTACAATAACGCCCTAAATAAAAAAGCACAGACTTGGAACAAATTCCACGTCTGTGCTTTTTTGATTGGAGGAATCAATCCTCACCGTCAGCTTTTATCTTTGCAAACTGCTCATCATTAAGAGCATCGTTAAACGAAAGCATCGGCTTTACATCTTTTTTATGCTTTAGCTTTCTGTCAACATAATTTTTTGTAATTTTACCAACCGTACCCGACAAAGCCAACACACCTATAAGGTTCGGAAGCATCATCATTCCGTTAAACGTATCGGAGATATCCCATGCAAGGCTTGAATTAAGGAGCGTACCGCCTGCGATAACAAGAACAAATATAACCTTGTAAATCATAATCGACTTTGTTCCGAAAAGGTACTCCCAAGCCTTTGAGCCATAGTATGACCAACCGAGAATAGTTGAAAAAGCGAAGAGAAGAATTGCAACAGCAACAAACACACCGCCGAATGAACCGAATGTTGAGGCGAATGCCTCACTTACCAGTACCGTAGTTTCGGAGGTTGTTTTCATCGCACCCGTAGACAAATCTACAAGACCCGAGGTAAGAACAACCAAGGCTGTAATAGTGCAGACAACCATCGTATCGGCGAACACTTCAAAAATTCCCCACATACCTTGTCTTACAGGCTCTTTTACATTTGAAGCGGAATGAACCATAACAGACGAGCCAAGACCTGCTTCGTTGGAGAAAACACCTCTTTTAAAGCCCCAAGTAACTACATCTTTAATCACAATACCGGCAAAGCCGCCTGCAACAGCCTTTGCACCGAAGGCGAATCTAAATATAGAAGCAAATGCGGGGCCTACATTTTCAAAATTTGAGAAAATAATAACAAAAGAGCCTACCAGATAAATTATAATCATAAAAGGCACTATCTTTTCAGTGACATTAGCGATTCTCTTGATACCGCCTATTACAACGAGGGCAACGAGAATCATTATAACCACACCGACGATAAACGCATAGAGATTAGTACCGCCAAGCGGAATACTTGAAAGATAATCATTCTTGAAAACGCTTGTAAAGTTTGTCACGATAGAATTGCACTGGCTGAGATTGCCTATACCAAAAGAAGCCAGCAAGCAACAGATTGAAAAGATTATACCCAAAACTCTGCCCAAGGTTTTACAGCCTTTTTTCGAGCCAAGTCCGTCCTGCAGGTAGTACATTGCACCGCCTGTCCACTCGCCGTCTTTATTTTTTCTGCGGTAATAAATACCGAGAACATTTTCGGAGTAGTTTGTCATCATACCAAAGAAAGCCGCAATCCACATCCAAAGAATAGAGCCCGGGCCGCCGAGAGCAATAGCCGACGCAACACCCGCAATGTTGCCTACTCCCACTGTTGCCGCAAGTGCCGTACATAATGCCTGAAACTGTGAGATTGACTCTTTTTCCTTTGAGTGTGCGGAAACTCTCTTATCAAAAATACTTCCGATTGTGTTTTTAAACCAATGACCGATATGTGTCACCTGGAAAAACTTTGTAAGCACAGTCATCAGAATACCCGTACCCAATAGGAGAATCAAACCCAGCTTAACCCAAACGAAGTCATTCACCGCATTGTTGATTTCGGTAACTTTTTCAATAATACCGTTCAAATTGTACCACTTCCCTCTGAAACGAATTTTGTATGTATCAGCATTGAATCTGTAAATCAACGTGTATATTTAATTTTACCATAATTGTTAAACACATGTCAATATTTATAAATAAAATACGGAAAATCTCTGAATTTTATGGTAATGCAACACATACATTAACCATACAAATCACCGCAAAATATAAAAGCACAGCCTGTCTTTTTATAACAAGCTGTGCTTTCGCCGATTTACTTATTGCAAAGTTTTTTGCAAATTATTATGTTGATTAAACGCTTATTTATCCCCCGAAAAAGCCGTCATCATCATAACTGCGTGGTTGATTTGAGGAGCTTTGCGGCTGATTCCACTGCTGTGCTTGAGCACCCTGCTGTGACTGATACTGCGGTGCTGTCTGCTGAGAGGGATATTGATTTCCGCTGTCGCCAAACATTGCATCTGAATTATCGGGTTCACTCGCTCCCGACCTAACGTCCTGCATTGACTGAGTAACCGCACGTCTGTGCTGTGTGTAATCATAATCCTTATTCTTCTTAATTGTACGGATTATTATGTAAAGACTGATAATAAATCCTGCATAGAATATTAAGGAAATATAAAACCTTGTGCAAATGGAGGTAACGGAGGACGTGCAATCTATCATATAGGGAACAAGCTCAAAATTTGTTATACCGTTTTCCTTACAGAAGCTGTCAACGCAAGCCTGTGCCTCTTCGGGATTCTCCTTAATCACACCTGAAAGCTCAACGCCTGCTACTGCAATATCCTCCGAGCCGCTCGATGAGGAAAGCTCTCTCCAAAGATTATTAAACTGCTCATAAGGCTGTGAGGAAGCTTCCGTCACAACGAGCATTACCTGTGTTGCTTCTTCCTCATCACTGTTTCCCACAGGAACCAAATAATAATATGAACCCTTCTGAATGCCCGAAGCTTCACCGCTGCTTTCGTCCAAGCTTTCGCCGATACAGCCGAGTATGCTGTAAAGCTGTCCCTCTATTGGGCGATTACTCCACATCTTCAGAACCTCTGCATTGTTAAAATCCATTATTCCGCCGCCCAAAAATCTGTTAAATACAACAGAAAAAGTAGGTGCAGATATTATAACCGCAACTATGAGAAAAATAGCCGCTGTTACAATTTTGGGAATGAAACCCGATTTTCTCATAAAAACACCTCACTTGCTTTTTAATAAAAAAGGTGAACATTGCGTCCACCTTTTCTATGCTGAAGCATTCAATATTACATCATATCACACTGCAAACCTACGGATTAATCCTTTCTGAGGTTAACACCGTTTTCGCTTGAGTTGTTTGAATTATTTAAATCACTGTTTACAGGAGTAGGAATATAACTGCTACCGTTGTTATTATTCTGCATCGGCTGTGCAGTGTACTGTGAATTAGACTGCTGCGGAATATTTGACTGATAGTTGTTCGGCTGATAGCTGTTAGGCTGGAAATCATTCGGCTGATTGTAGTTGTTAGCCTGATTAAAGCCGTTGTATTGATCGTAACCGCCCATTGCATTTGCAGTAGCGTACTGGTTATTTCTGCCCGAACCGCCTTTGAATGCCTTAATAATCAAAATAACTGCGATTACAGCAATTACAACAAATACGAGAATAATTGCCATGCCGCTGTAAAACAAGCCTGCGTAATCTTCTACTGACTTAGTGCAGTCGAGAG
>JBGVDU010000196.1:0-5292 GCA_045119555.1 Acutalibacteraceae bacterium
TAAAGAAAAACTGAGACTCAGAAGCTACGGTGTTCCCACTGAGGACGGTAAAGTTTTTTTGGAGCTTAAGAAAAAATATGACGGCATTGTCTATAAACGCAGAACCTCAATGAAGCTTTGTGAAGTTGAGGATTTTTTCAACGGAAAAATTGCACCGCAAACGCAGATTGAAAAAGAGCTTGCATGGGCGATTTCCTATTATGACGGCATAGAACCGTCTGTATTTATAAGCTATGACAGAATCTCCTTCTGCGGAACGGAGGACAAAACTTTCCGCTTAACTTTTGATTCAAATATGCTTTACAGGCAGGATTCCCTTTCCCTTGCCGAGCCTATTCACGGCAAGAAGCTTATTGATGACGGTCTTTATATCATGGAGGTTAAGTCACCGCTTGCCATTCCGCTTTGGCTTTCCAAAACACTTGATGATTTGGAAATTTACCCCACATCTTTTTCAAAATACGGTACAGTTTATAAAAACAGTATGAAAAATCAAAAGGTGAGCGGCTCGGTTGCAGTTATTCCGAGAAAAAATGTAAGCGGCAGTTTTGCATTTGCATGATTTTTTGAGATATTCGTAGTAACGATTATGAAGCTATAATTTTATGAAGTTTTAAAGAGGAGATTTTTAGGTATTAACAGTTTTTTCAGAGCATTATAGACAATACTAATATCACATTCGCTTCCTTTGTTGAATGTTTGGTTTGCTCCGTTGTTTTGGGTTTAATTATATCGTTGATATATTCTTTCAAGAATAAAACATCTAAAAGCTTTATTGTAACGCTTGCAATTCTTCCTGCAATCGTTCAAATGGTTATAATGCTCGTAAACGGAAGTGTGGGTACAGGTATTGCCGTTGCAGGTGCATTCAGCTTGGTTCGCTTCCGCTCCGCACCGGGCAGTGCTAAGGAAATAGCCTGCGTTTTCCTCGCAATGTCTGTCGGATTGGCAACAGGCATGGGATATATCGGATATGCGGTTATTTTTGTTGCAGTAGTAGGCTTGATGATTATTTTGTTCAATGTTTTGGGTATCGGCGGCAGTGACAGTATGAAAAAGGAACTTAGAATAACTATTCCCGAAAGCCTTGATTACAACGGTGTTTTTGATGAGGTTTTTGAAAAGTATCTCAAGCACAGCGAGCTTTTGGAGGTTAAAACATCTAATATGGGCAGTCTTTATAAGCTGAAGTATGATATAGTTTTGAAAAATCCAAACGAAGAAAAAGCGTTTATAGATGATTTGCGTTGCAGAAACGGTAACCTTGAAATAGCTTGCAGCAGAGTAGTGAATTTTGGAGAAACTCTCTGAGGGAGGAAATAAAATGGGAAAGAAAAAGGTATTGGCGGTGCTCGTTGCGGCACTTTTAACGTCAACGATGTTCACCGCCTGTGATAATACAGCAAATATTTCAAGTAATTCAAATACGTCAAGTATAAGCGAAAGCACTGCTGAGAGTGAAACTTCAAACAGCGATTCGACTGCATCGTCAAGCAGTTCGGCTGTAATTTCCACTACTGCAAGCACCTCAGACAGTACGCTTTTTTACCGAACGTGACTTGGATCCCGATTACAGCGACAGAGAAATAACAACTGTTTCTTGTTCCTCAAATACTTTTAATGTCAGCGGCAACGGTGCTGCAGTACAGGATAACGTCCTCACGATTTCCAAGGAGGGCGTGTATATTTTGAGCGGCTCTGTTGATGATGGAAGAATAGTAGTTGAAGCAGGCGACCAAGATAAGGTTCAGCTTGTTTTCAACGGCTTTTCCATTACCTGCTCCGACCATGCTCCCGTATTTGTGAAATCGGGAGATAAGGTTTTTATAACCTTGGCTGACAACACAGAAAATAAGGTAACGGACGGTTCGAGCTATACCGCCCTTGCCGACGATGAAAGCAATGTTGACTCTGCAATTTTCAGCAAGTCCGATTTGACGATAAACGGCGGCGGTTCGCTAACCGTTGAAGGCAATATGAGCCATGCAATCGTTTTAAAGGATGATCTTGTTGTAGCAAACGGAAATATCAATGTAACATCTGTCGGAAGTGCCGTATGCGGTAAAGACAGTGTCAGAATAGCACAAGGTACAATCAAAATTACAAGCGGCGGAGACGGAATTAAATCCGATAATACGGAGGATGCCGAAAAGGGCTTTGTCTATATCGGCGGCGGTACTATTACAATAAATGCCGATACCGACGGAATTCAGGCTGAAACCACGCTCACCTGCAAAAACGCAAATATTACGCTTACAACGAGCGGCGGAAGTGAAAATTCATCAAAGACTACTACCGAGGGCAGCTTTGGCGGCTGGGGTATGTGGAATGATTCGACAGCTTCAAGTGAGGATTCAACCAGTGCCAAGGGTCTGAAAGCAACAGGCGATATTATTATATCCGATTCGATTATAACTGCAGATACAGCGGATGACAGTATCCATTCAAATGCAAATACCACAGTTGACGGCGGTGAATTTACTATTACCTCGGGTGATGACGGTATTCATTCCGATACTGCAACCACAATTAACAGCGGAAATATAAAGATTACAAAAAGCTATGAGGGTCTTGAAGGCTCAAGCGTTACTATAAACGGCGGTGAAATTGATATCACTGCAAGTGATGACGGAATCAATGCCGCAGGCGGCAATGATATGTCTGCTATGGGCGGACGTCCGAGCGAAAACAGCTTTACGGAAAACAGTGATGTTTTTATTAAAATTACAGGCGGCACTGTAAAGGTGAGTGCGGACGGTGACGGAATAGATTCCAATACAACTGTAAGCATAGAGGGCGGTACAATCTTTGTTGACGGCCCGACAAATGACGGAAACGGTGCGATTGACAGTGAGCAGAGTCCGACAATTTCAGGCGGAACAATAGTGGCATTGGGTTCTTCGGGAATGGCAATGGGATTTTCCGACGGCTCCGAGCAGGCTTCCATTATGTATGTTTTATCGGGCAGCGGCTCAGCGGGAGATGTTGTTACACTCAGTGATTCCGACGGTAAGGAGCTTGTTTCATATACGGCAGGTAAAGCCTTTAATTGTATAAATATCAGCACACCTGATGTTACAAGTGACGGAACTTACACGTTGAAGGTCGGAGATGACAGCTACACGATAGAAATGACCTCAAATACCTATTCCAACGGCGGAGGAATGGGAGGCTTCGGCGGCATGGGAGATATGCACGGCGGAGGCATGGGCGGTGACCATGGCGGAAATATGCCCATGGGATTTTAACTGTAAAACAGCCAGTCTAACAATCTTTAAATAAAAACAAAAGGTCCTTGGTTTACGAAAGCGGTAACCGAGGACCTTTTGTTGCGGTTAAGATGTTATACTGAATTTTAATTAAAGAATTTAGTATTAGATAAAATAAATGCCGTTGTCCTTAAAATCAACAGGGACAACGGCATTAATGTTGAATTTCATTTGCTCAACAGCATTGATATTAAGCCTTTAAAATCACTTAACAAGATTAATTTTTACCATAACAGGATTATGGTCGCTGTATTTAAACTCCGTATCAATAGTCAGAACGCTCTCAACGATTGTGTTTGGTGAGCATATAAAGCCGTCAATTACATACAACTGAGTGTTCTCGCTGTTAGGGTCGTATGGCTCGTTTAAAAGTCTTGATGTTGGTGTTGTGTCGTCTGTGCAATATTTCCAGCCGCCTGTGAGAAGGTCGTTCGGAATAGTTGCAGGCTCAAAGTTCTCGGTCAAAGTAAGCGGATATTTTGAGGAATCAACAGATGGAAGAGTAGCATTGAAGTCACCGCCGGCGATAACGTAGTTGCCTTTTGCAAATTCAAGCTGTATGAACTCGCACAACTCCTTGAACTGTGCCATTTTGCCCTCGCCGCCGTTGTCGTAGGCTTCAAGGTGGAGATTAACGAGAACAAGCTCCTTATTACTGTTGGTGAGCGGAACTCTCTCCACAAGCAGACAACGCTTTAATTGACATGTGCTTACAGGCCATGAGAAGGAAGAAGATAAGGAAACTCTCTCTATGCTGTTTGTTTCAAATGCACTGATTGTCATTAAACCTGAGTTTACTTTTCCGATGTTTTCGTTAAGGGGATAGGGAACATAATCGCAAAGATAATTGTTTGCAAAAGCGTAGTTTGAATTTGTGAATGAGTTTGCAAACAGATTAGCTTCGTCAATGTGATAGGAACGCTTTGAGTCGATATCAACCTCCTGTAAGAAGCTGACGTCCGCATTTGCCGCATAAACAGTGGAAATAATGCCCTCCATGTTTGTATTGATGTTGTCGGCACTTTCCGTTGTAACGGTCTTTCCGCCGTCCATGAAGAAATCATGCTGAGCGTCGTTTGCACCGTAGCCGATGTTATAGGTAAGAACAGTGACACTGTCACCGGGGGCAATTTCCTTTGAGGTTGTGCCGTAGCTGTCGATGGCTTCAACATCCTCCGGTTTGTACTCTCGAATGGTTAAATAGCCTACGCCTGCACACGCAGCCACAACAATCAGAATAACGATGCCTAAGATGATTTTCAGTAATTTTTTCATTAAGATTTTCCTTTCGTGATATCCGTTCATTCATTTAATTAAAATTATACAATAATCGGTGATAACATTGCAATAGGAAGTTTGTTTTTTATTGTTGCAACTTCAGTGCCGAAAAGTTATAATAAAAAATATAACACAAAATAAAGAGGTATTACGATATGAAAATACTTGTAGTGTCTGATTCCCACGGAGATTTCAGGACATTAAATAATCTTTTAAAAGCTCAGCGTAAGGCTGAGGTTGTACTGTTTCTCGGTGACGGAGCGGATGATTTTGAGGATATAAAATTTTTATACCCCGAAAAAATGTTTATTGGAGTAAAGGGAAATAATGATTGGGGCTCTGACTTGCCGATGATTGAGGAACGTGTTTTTGAGGGGAAGAGAATTTTTATGGCACACGGTCACTCATACGGTGTAAAATACGGACTGGCGGAAATTGAAAAAGAGGGCAGAAAGCGTGGTGCGGATATCGTTCTTTTCGGACATACTCATCAGGCTTATGTAAAGTATGAAAACGGCATGTATCTAATGAATCCAGGCTCGATTCGCAGATATAACTCCACCTATGGAGTTATTGATATTCAAAACGGAGATATACTTATAAATACGGCGGAATTTTCGGAATAATAATTTATCTTAATTGCAATAAGAAATCGGACACTTTACAAATTGTTCATAAATTCAGAAAACAAGTCATTTGAAGATGAATAATTAAAAATTTTTCTAGGCAAATTGTTAATCCAATT
>JBGVDU010000197.1:0-4900 GCA_045119555.1 Acutalibacteraceae bacterium
AATTTTATCCTTCATGTCCCTCTCCTTTTCCTATATGTAGAATTGGTTATCGCATATTTTATATTGTAAGCAAAAAAAAGACATTCATACACATAACATAAAATGCTATGCATATTCATGCCTTTTTCACATCCTGCTCCACAAGTGAATACTTCAAAACTTATTTCACGAAAGAAAATGCCATAACTACAATACCCAGCGTTACCAGGACAATTCCGGTTGCCCGATTGAGCGTCTTTGGCGTTGCTTTATTGGCAAATACCGCTGCAATTCTTGCCCAGATAAAGGTAAACAGCACACACAGGATCAGAACTGTAACATCCGGCGCACCTCCTATGGAGAAGTGAGACAGCGCACCGGTAAATGCCGTGAATGCCATAATAAATACGCTTGTCCCAACTGCCGTTTTTAACTCATATCCCAGAACACTGGTGAGAATCAAAAGCATCATCATTCCGCCGCCTGCACCGACGAATCCGCAGATAAAACCAATCATAACACCGCTTAGAACGGAGCGGATTAATCTCTGCTTTTTCGGAACAGCCTCCATAGCCTCCTTGGTTGTGTTGACAGGCTTGATAATAAACTTTATACCAAGCAGCATTGTCATAAACACGGAAAAGCTTCCCATAGTGTTATCGGGCAAAAAGCTTGCGGCATAACTGCCCACCATGGTAAACAAAAGCACACAAAGCATCATAATTGAGCCGTTTTTTATATCAAGATTTTTATTTTTACCGTATGTATAAGCACTTACCGCACTCGCCAATACATCACTTGCCAATGCGATTCCAACCGCCTCATAAGCCGGTATGCCGAGAAAAGTAACCAAAAGCGGACTGATAACAGCCGCCGCACTTAACCCCGCAAAGCCCGTTCCAAGACCTGCACCTAAGCCTGCGATAAAACAGACCAATATTTTAATTAACATAAATTCACGCCCGAACAAAAAATTAAATGTACTTTTTTTATTATAGCACAAACACACCGATAAATATTAACTTTTTATCAAATTAACGTATATTTTTGTAAAATTTTGTTTTTATTTCACCGAAATACAATTAGGGAGAGCCTTTTTTCTAAGCTCTCCCCTTATTTTATCATTTCAAATAATGCACCATTATATACTCATCATCGTTTTCATCGGCTATTTCAAAGCCTACCTTTAAATACATTTTCAAAGCGTAATTTGCTTTTTGAACGGCAAGCGAGGTTTTCGTATATCCTGCTTGCTTAAGGTAATCCAACATCTGCTTTATCAAAGCCGTACCAATTCCGTATCCGCGAAAGTCCTTATAGAGGGATATCGCAAATTCGGGAGTTAATTCATCAACACAGCCATATCCTTTAATGTTTCTTACCCACACAGCACCTACCACCCTATTATCAACCTCCGCACAAAGGCAATAATCGCCCTTTAAATCACCAAAGTTCTTAATATATACCTGTAATTCAGATTTATTGATAATAGATTTCGGTGCTAAATTCGATTCATTCGGTTGAAAAATCGCTTCGTATAAGAAATCCTCAAGCAAATTATACTCTTCTCTTTTCAACTCTCTAATCAGAAAATTCATTCTGTTTCTCCGTTAATACATGATTATTCAAAGTACGGTTCAACCTTAACCTTTGCTTCGATATTGACCTTATCGCCGTTTAATGTTCGGAAATAATAATATCCATCACACAGCTCGCTTCGCAAGACCTCAAGTTCACAGCCAAGCGGTGCTTCAGACAAAAAGCTTATGCCTATTTCAGTAACGAAAAGACCCTCGGGATTCGGCAGAAAATCGCAAATCATATTTGGATAATGTCTGTTATTCATGTGCATGTTTACATCAATTTCAGAATACATTACTGTTTTCTTGCCGACCGGCTTTAAATTTGCATCATTCGGGATTTTGAATCTAAGCTTATTAATCGACTCATAAGGCTCGTCCATAGTGTATTTTTCTGTTTCAACATCTCCGACCTTTTTAATGCTCTTATCATTTATATTGACTAATGCCCACGCAGAATTTGCCTGTGCAAAAACCTCGCCATTGCGAGTCAACTCATAGCATCGCTGAAAAGTAACGCCCTTGCTTGGGCAATGCCATGACGAGCTTTCAAACCTTTCATATCGGTGCAATGGTTTATGGATTTTGATATTAATTCTGCTCAAAACAAAAGCCAAGCCCATATCGAACAAGTCATAGTAAGACGGTTTTTCATCTCTCAGCTGATGGTTTGCCGTTTCCTGCATATATTTAAGCACTGCACCGGGGCGAATTGTTCCCCTCGGCTCGGCATCATGTGCCAGCACCTCATAATTTTCGGTATATTTCATACTTCCACCCACCTTATAATTTGTGGTTATTTTATCACACTTTTTCTGTTTTGACAAGCTAAGTATTGTCGTACAGATATTTCGATAAATCCTCATTATTTAGGAATTTCACCATAAGGTCAATGTCATTTTTATGAAGTCCGTGCGTTTTTCGTACTCCTCCGCCATAGTCTGCGGTGTGCCGCCTGTAAAGTTAGTCAGAAGCTTATCAATTATGCGTGAGATAAAAGTGGAAACATTTTATTCTCAACGCTGAAATACTGCAAGCCTGCTCCCTTTACAAACAAGGTTGTATCCTCTTCAACAAGCTCTGTCTTTTCAAAGCCGCTTGTGTTTTTCGGAGTAAATCCGCATTTAACCCTTTTAATATCCTTGCCAAAGGCTTTTATTACATCATTTATGTCAATATCATTCTTTGAAAGAATATTGTAAATTAACAGCTCTTCTCCGTCAACGTCTGCGATAACGTATGTATCAAGCGATTTAATATAATGCACACTTCCCTGCATAAAGGACGTGATATAGAACAAAATAAGGTCGCTGTTTTCAATCATTTCAAAAGCACCGTTTGAAACACTGCTGTCGATAATTGATTTAAGGCTGTCCCAAGCCTTTTTGTCATTCATAGGAACATTTTCAGCCGTCTTGTCGTTTTGAATATCAACAGACTTTATATACTGAGCTTCACTTGCTTTCACAAAGCCGAATTTCGGGTAAAACTCTACCACCTCATCATTTGCAAAAAGGAACATACCGTCAACCTTATCGCCGAAGTCTTTTTCAACCTCGTTCATCAAAACACGGATAAGACCATTATTGCGATATTTTTCGTCTGTCATAACCGTTCCGAGTTGGATATAAAACTTATTTTCACCGTTGACGTTAAATTTCATAATATTAACGGAAACATTAGCTATAATCTCACCGTCTGAAAGAATTGAATAAGGAATGTAATTCTCATTCCAATATCCGTTTTTATACCAATCGGCAAAATCAAAGCCGAAGGTTGCATTTGTAAGCTTATTAAAGCTGTTTCTTAAATTGTCGTCTGTGCGATAATTTTTTACTATTTTATAATTCATATAACCTCTCCTTATTTATATTTTTTTTAAACCGTTTACTCTTATGTTGTTTAACTCATCTGCATTAAGACAGCCGCTGTTGTACAATCTCAAATATTCTTTGGAAACATCACTGTCAAAGATTAAAATGTCGTCGGAATTTATTGTGACATCAACACCTGCTCTGTACAGCTGTGCTATGGGGTGAGATTCCATGCTTTTCACTCTGCCAAGAAGAATATTGCTTGACGGGGTAATGTTCAAACGCACCTTATTTTCCACCAAAAACTCAACTGCCTTACTTGAAGAAACGGCACTGATTCCGTGCTGAACCTCATCAAGCTTTAATTGAGATACCGCCTGCATAACATCTTCAGCCGTACCCCACTCGCCGACATGTGCCTTCAGCTTAAGCCCCTCTGCCTTTGCTCTTTCGTATATGGGAATAAAATTCTCAATCGGCTGAACCAACTCATCGCCGTATAAATCTATCGAATAGAATTCGTCGTGCCCCCAAAAATGCTTCAGACAATCAAGCAAATAATCAACGGGGCAATGCCTTGAAAGACCTATTTGCAATCTAAGCTCCACCTCAGGGGCAACTTTTTGATTGGTTTCACGGAATGTTTCGATTAACTCAGTTATATCGTTATGGAAATACTCTCCCAAGCCCCAAACATCTTCGCCGATTTCGAGTATTTTAACGCCGTCATTTTTAGCCTGCACAAAGGCAGCCTCGATAAGCAGCTTTCACATATCAGAGCTGTCGAATTTTGAACCAATATTTGCACCGTTCCACTCGTGCATTTCATTCATAGAATTCAAAACGCTTGAAACAGGCTTGATTTCATGTCCCGTCTTTTGGAAAATATAATCCCTATCTCCGCCCAGAACAAAATGATTATGCAAATCGGATTTCGGAATTTTTCTGAGTGCATCGAGGTCATTATTTTTCAAAGCCTCAATAAAATCCTGTGAATAATTGTCAATATTCATGTCAATACCTCCTGCACACCTTTTGCGGATTCACAAATTTCTTCTGTGATTAAATATTAACATATCTTATTACGAAAAACCACCTCATAAATTATTATAAAAAAACATGAGCCAAGAAACAACCTCTTGGCTCATAAAAATTAATGTATTTCACATTGCTTAAACTTTCTTATAATACGCTGAATACTTTTATCCGACAAAAAATATTTTTCCGCAAGCTGAAGCACGGTGAATCCCGAAAGATACTCGGAGAAAATTTGTTCATCTCTCAAAGCAAGCTCGCTTTTTGTGGAGGTGGTACTGCCCCACTCCTTACGCATACCGTCAAGTCGAGGAATATATATACACTCGCCGTCAACGTATTTTTGAATAAGTTCAATTATATCCTGCGGAAGAACGTCCTCCGCTCTTTTATAGCCCATTGTTGCCTCCCAAATAAATTTATTCTTTAGGAATAGCACGGCTATAACAAAAATTATTAAGCTTTAATTATTTGCAATAGCCGATGCTATGC
>JBGVDU010000198.1:0-2567 GCA_045119555.1 Acutalibacteraceae bacterium
GATTTTCTCGAAAGTACAAAGACAGATTTTTTGATGTAGGAATTGCGGAGGAACATGCCGTTACTTTTGCAGCGGGCTTGGCTACCGAGAAAATGGTACCAATATTTGCAGTATATTCGTCATTTATTCAAAGAGCTTACGATCAGATAATCCATGATGCGGCTATACAAAAACTGCATATTATTCTTGCCATCGACAGGGCAGGCATTGTCGGTGAGGACGGAGAAACACATCAAGGCGTTTTTGATATTCCGATGCTCAACAACATACCGAATGTTACTATATACTGTCCGTGCTATTTTGATGAGCTTGGCAGTGTTATGAACAAGGCAATTTACAAGGATAAAAATATTGTTGCTATCAGATATCCGCGAGGCGGAGAACCGTACAGGCCTAAGGATTATAAAGAAAACGATATATTTTCAATTTACGGTGAGGGCAAGGATGCATTAATTGTAACCTACGGACGTATATTTGCTCATGCCGCCCAGGCTGAGGAAATTCTTAAACAAAAGGGAATCAATGTAACCGTTTTAAAGCTTAACCGAGTTCGCCCGATTCCCGAAGAGGCGGTTTCTTTCGCTTCAAATTTTAAGAAAATCTACTTTTTTGAAGAGGGCATGGAATCAGGCGGAGTAGGTGAGTCATTCTTCTTCAAGCTAAAGGATTTTGATTTTAATGGCTTATTTGAATTAACAGGAATTAAAGATAAATTTGTGCCGCAATCGACAGTTGAAGAGGCTTTAGCTGATTTGAATTTGGATTGTTGCGGAATTGTTAATAAATTGACGTGGAACTGATTTGAGGGTGGTATTTTGTCAGATAAAAAAAGATTAGATGTATTACTTTATGAAAAAGGTCTTGCAGAGAGCCGTGAAAAAGCAAAAGCTATAATTATGTCGGGAATCGTCTATGTCGATAATCAAAAATCAGATAAACCCGGAACGTGTTATCCGACGGATTCTAACATTGAAGTAAGGGGAAGCACACTGAAATATGTCAGTCGCGGAGGCTTGAAGCTTGAAAAGGCGATAGATGTTTTTAATATTGACTTGACCGATTTGACAACAATGGACATCGGTGCTTCACACGGCGGTTTTACCGATTGCATGCTTCAAAACGGTGCGAAAAAAGTTTTTTCAATAGATGTAGGTTATGGTCAGCTTGTTTGGAAGCTGCGTAATGACGAGCGTGTTGTAAATTTGGAAAGAACAAATTTCAGATATGTTACCGAAGAACAGATTACAGATCCGATAGATTTTTTCAGTGTTGATGTGTCTTTCATTTCATTAAGACTTATTTTACCCGTTGCCAGAAAATTTTTAAAGGACGGTTGTAAGGCTGTTTGTTTGATAAAGCCCCAATTCGAAGCAGGGCGAGAAAATGTAGGTAAAAAAGGCGTTGTCAGATATCCCAAGATACACACAAGCGTTATTTCCGATATAATTGATTTCACTTTAGAAACAGGTTTCTCGGTAATTGGACTCGATTTTTCGCCTGTTAAAGGACCTGAAGGTAATATTGAGTATTTGCTTCACATTCAAAAGACTGATACGCCTAAAATGGAAGTGGATATAAATATTGATAATCTGGTAAAGATGTCACATGAAACATTAGATAAATAAAATTTGGTGATCTATATGAAAATAGCTATAATACCAAATTCCGATAAAGAAAAAGCAATCGAATATGCCTCAAAAATAATAGATTTTCTTTCGGAGTATAAATGTAAATTCAGTGTTCCGGAGGAGTTTGCGGAATATTTAAAGCCATGTGAAATAGAATATTTTTCAAATCATTTTGATACGGTTAACAACTCTGATTTAGTTATCGCTATCGGTGGTGACGGAACTATTATTAACATCGCTAAGCACGCCGCACTGCTGCAGAAGCCTATTTTGGGAGTGAATTGCGGAAGAGTTGGTTTTGTTGCGAATCTCGAGCCGGGAGAGCTTAATCAGATTTCAAGACTTTTAAACGGTGATTACACTTTAGATGACAGAATGATGTTAGAGGTTACAATATCGTGTAAGGGTGTAAGCAAAACAATGTATGCTTTAAACGAAGTAACTATCTCAAGAGGTTCTCTGTCAAGAATGGTTGAGCTTGATGTTCTTCTAAATGATGAGCTTATAAACTCTTATAGGGCAGACGGATTGATTTTTTCAACGCCTACGGGTTCAACGGCTTATTCCTTATCGGCAGGCGGACCTGTTATAGAGCCTCACATGAAATGTATTTTGTTAACACCAATCTGTCCGCATTCTTTATTTTCACGCTCGGTACTTTTTTCCGATGATTCGCAGTTGACTATTCTTCCTCACGATGACTGTGAAGAGCAGATATATGTTACCGTTGACGGAATGCATTCTGTAAGGATAGAAAAAAATGACAGGCTTACTGTAAAAAAGTCTTCTTTAACAGCCAATTTTATAAAGCTTAACAACAAAAACTTTTATAGAATACTAAAGGATAAATTGAATGAGAGGAGGAATTGAATTTGAAAAAGGGACGACATTCAAAAATTATTGAGTTGATTCAAAATAATGAAATAAGTACCCAGGACG
>JBGVDU010000199.1:0-1540 GCA_045119555.1 Acutalibacteraceae bacterium
AACGAGATAGCTAAGATGAAAAACGGTGATGAACTTACGATCCAATCACAGAATGTGTATGGTGACAACGGAGATTACTGCTATGTTACAGCTGTCACAGGCACTGCTAAAGGGCAGAGTGGATATGTAAACAAAAACTACATAACTCCGTCGGAGAAAAAGAGTGCAACTTCCTCTCAGCAAGATGCCCAAAAAGAGGTTGAAAGCCAAAACATCAAGATTGAAGACCCCAAAGATTATGTTTCTATGCTGCGTGAATATGCAGAATCGGGAGCTTGGAAAACTGATTGTGATCCCGGTACGGAAATTGGAGATCCGTCGTCGTGTAACGATCTTTCCTACAACATCTTTGACCTGGACGGTGACGGTGTTCCCGAAATGCTTATTTATGCAACGGCTCCCGAATTGAGCGGGCCAAGAATTATGTCTGCGTCTTCATTCTGCGTAATCAGTAATAATAGTGTTGTAACTATAGAATCGGGATCAACCTCGGGTGGTACTATCGGCGGAACTACAATCGGACTCTGCGAGGAAAAATCAAGCGGCAGGCTTATGATATATAAAAGCAGCTGCACAGGAGGATTCGGCGGTAACGCAAGCGGCTACGATTTTTATTCATACAGTAATTCTTCTCTTGTTAATGAACTCAGCACGTATCAGGTAACTTATTTTGATACTTCTATGGGATCTGATGAATATACCATTAATGGGAACACTTCATCCGCTGAGAAAATTGCATCTAAAATTGGAGAATATGAATTTATATTTGATCAGAGCATCTCTTCAAAAATCACCACATATTAAGAGTAGTATTAACGGATTATGAGCAGAGAATAACTGAAATATTTTTCGGTTATTCTCTGTCTGTAAATATGGAATATATATGTAGACAGGATATTACTATCGGAGGTGCTATATGAATAAGACAATATCAAAAATATGTATATCATCGTTGTTGATATTATCTTTGCTGTTGACAATGTGTTCATGCAAACAGCAAGCTACCAAATCTGAATGTACTTCATCAGAACCAATTCGGACTATTGATTCGGCAAGCGTATCTTCTGTTCAATTTAATAACGATACCGAAAATACGGACGAAAAAGCCGAATACGAGCTTATGTACACTACTGCAAATATTGATTTGAAAAGTGCCCCTGAAAGCGATGCACTAAACGCTTACTTTATTCCGAAAGATACGCCGGTACTTGCTAAAAATTTAGGGAATGGTTGGTCGGAGATTAAATTGGATAACAATATTTATTATATCAAAACGGAATGTCTATCCAAATCAAATTCCGAACAAAGTAATATTTATTCAAGTGATAGTTTAACTGAATCGAATATGACAATGGAAGAAAGTGTTTCTTCTGTTGTATTGGACCCCATAGGTGATACACATGTTATATCCGAATCGGAATCAAAAAGTACCGTTGAGAATAGCGATACCGCAAATACAGAATTTGATAATCACACAAATTCCGGAAAAGTGATAGTTATTGATGCAGGACATCAAGCCAATGCAAATCTTGATACCGAA
>JBGVDU010000200.1:0-2808 GCA_045119555.1 Acutalibacteraceae bacterium
ACGTTGATTAAACCGAATACACGGGCGTAAAACCGTTAATACTAAAAGGAGTGCAGGGTTTAGAATGAACATACAAGAGCTTCAACAGGAAATTTTGAGATTAAAAAAGGAAAAGGATATCTGTATTCTCGCACACAGCTACCAGACAAGAGAGATTACCGAAATTGCGGACTTCACAGGCGATTCCTTTCAGCTTAGCGTTAAGGCAAAGGAAGCACCTCAGAGCACTGTAATTATGTGCGGTGTTCGCTTTATGGCTGAAACCGTTAAGCTTCTTTCACCCAAGAAAACAGTTTACCTTGCAAATCCGATTGCAGGCTGTCCGATGGCTGAGCAAATGGATAAGGAAATGATTTCAAAAGTTAAAGAGCAGTACCCTGATTATACAGTAGTTGCGTATATTAATACAACAACGGCACTAAAGACAATTTGCGATGTCTGCGTTACATCTTCATCTGCCGTTAAAATTGTCAGAAAAATCGAGAATGACAAGATTCTTTTCATTCCCGACTGCAACCTCGGTAATTATGTAGCCGAGCAAATCCCCGAAAAAGAAATCAAGCTTTTACAGGGCGGCTGTCCGATTCATGCAAGGATTACGGCTAAAGAGGCTGCACAGGCTAAGGAACTTTATCCGAATGCAGAATTACTCGTACACCCCGAATGTGTTCCCGCAGTAGTTGAACAGGCAGACTTTGTAGGCTCTACATCTGCGATTATGGACTACGCAATGAAGTCGGATAAGAAAGAATTTATCATCGGAACAGAAATTTCCATTGCAACACATCTTGCCTATGACTGCCCCGATAAGAAATTCTATCCTCTCTCCAAAAACCTTATCTGCCCAAACATGAAAGCAACCACGCTTGTTGATGTTTACAACACAATTTTGGGTAACGGCGGCGAGGAAATCGACCTTGACGAAGAAACAAGAACAAAAGCAAGAGTCTGTATCGACAAAATGATTGAGTTGGGATAATTTATGAATAAAAAGGCTTTAATAGCAATGAGCGGCGGCGTTGATTCAGCCGTATCCGCTCTGCTTACAAAGGAAAAGGGCTTTGAGTGTATCGGCGTTACTATGAAGCTTTTCAACAGCCGTGAAGATATTGACATTCGAGAAAACACATGCTGTTCCCTTGAGGACGTTGAGGACGCAAAAAGTGTTGCATACAGACTTGGTATGCCGCACTATGTTTTCAATTTTTCCGATCGCTTTAAAGAAGAGGTCATCGACAAGTTTGTCAATTCCTACGAAAACGGCAGAACACCGAACCCTTGCATTGACTGCAACCGTTTTTTAAAATTCGATAAGCTTTTCACAAGAGCAAAAGAGCTTGGCTGTGACTATGTTGTAACGGGTCACTACGCAAGAATCGAGTACAACGAGGAAACAGGAAGATATCTTCTAAAAAAAGCAATAGATTCAAACAAAGACCAAAGCTATGTTTTGTACTCCCTCACGCAGGAACAGCTTGCACACGTTATGTTCCCTCTGGGAGAAATGAGCAAGCCCGAAGCCAGACAAATTGCCGAGGAAAACGGTTTTGTAAATGCAAAAAAGCATGACAGTCAAGACATCTGCTTTGTAACAGACGGAACGTACTCCGAGTTTATCGAAAGCTACACAGGCAGAAAATATCCGCAGGGCGATTTCGTAGACAAGAAAGGCAATTTTCTCGGCAGACACAAGGGAATTATCCGCTACACCGTAGGACAAAGAAAAGGCTTGGGCATATCCTTTGAACATCCGCTTTATGTAATTTCGGTTAATCCCGAAAACAACACAGTTGTGCTCGGTGAAAATGAGGATTTGTTCTCAACGCAAGTAACGGCTAAATCAATAAATCTTATCTCTGTGCCAAATATTTATGAACCAATGCGAGTAAAAGCAAAGGTTCGCTACCGCCAAAAGGAGCAATGGGCAACTGTTGTACAAACGGACGAGGATACTCTGAAAATAGAATTTGACGAACCTCAGCGAGCAATTACCAAGGGTCAAGCAGTAGTTCTGTACGATGGAGATAACGTAGTCGGCGGAGGAACGATTGTATAATTTTATTTATCTGTTTTTAACAGGTTATTTAATCATTGATTTTAACAAGTTATTCAATCGTTTCTTGACAAGAACAATATTATTGTGATATCATAGCATAAGAGTCGTTCGCAGTATTCTGCTTGCCTCTCTTATGCTTTTTTATCAAGCTTCCGTATCTCAGCCGAATAGAGCAGTAACCTCATAAGAGTTGGTTATAACAATCACTTTTGACTGAAAAGCGGTTGACAAGTTGACAATAAGTTATTTATGATTTAAAATTTATTAGATAAGTTTTAAATGCCCCCTTAGTTAAATGGATATAATAAACCCCTCCTAAGGGTTAGTTGTGAGTTCGATTCTCGCAGGGGGTGCCAAAATCAGAGCCGAAAACCTCGATTTAATCAAGGTTTTCGGCTTTTCTTATTTTATACGACAGCAGAACTTCCACCAAAAGTTGACAATACTCTTTGAAAAATAACATCTGCCAAGAAAACGAAAAGGAAAATCTTCTATATATAATATGAAAGACCACCTACCGTCATTTGTAAGTGGTCTTAGTTTATGCAAGATAAAAACTGAAAGTTTCTATTGCTTATCCTTATTTAAGTTAAAATAAAAATCATATGCATTAGAGCATTCTTCAAATGCAAGTCCCGTTTCCCTTACCAAATACTCAACAGCAGCCTCTTTACTTGGGTTTGTCAAGAAAAGTGTGTAAGTTTATTTATGAAAGTTGGGATTTGAATGTTACCCACAGGGTGGTTTAAACC
>JBGVDU010000201.1:0-2065 GCA_045119555.1 Acutalibacteraceae bacterium
CTTGTTACGACTGCAATAAATGCGAGCTTTGCGAAACACGCACAAATATTGTTTTCGGCGTGGGCAATCCGAATGCCGAGGTTATGTTTATCGGCGAAGGGCCGGGCGAACAGGAGGATTTGAAAGGCGAGCCCTTTGTCGGCCGTGCAGGACAGCTTCTTGACAAAATGCTTGCCGTTGTTGACCTTGACAGAAATAAAAATATTTACATCGGCAACATGGTAAAATGCCGTCCGCCTAAGAACAGAGATCCTAAGCCCGAAGAGCAAGAGGAATGTATTTTTTGGCTGAGAAATCAAGTCAAGCTGATACGTCCGAAGATTATAGTATGTCTTGGAAGAATTGCGGCGATGAAAATTATAAAACCCGACATGAAAATAACTAAAGAACACGGCATTTTCTTTGAGCGTAACGGCACATTAATGATGGCAACTCTCCACCCCGCCGCACTGCTCAGAAATCCGAACAACAAGCCTGCGGCTATGGAGGATTTTTTCAAGCTCAGAGATAAAATTAATGAAATTTGCGAGCATACTTATGAGTAAATATTCATAACGGAGGTACGAAAAATGAAAAAATTAGGTTTAGTCGGCGGAATGGGGCCTGAATCAACAATACCGTATTACCATGATATAGTATATGGAGTGCAAAAAAAGACAGGAAAACAGTTCTTCCCCAACCTTACAATAGAGAGCGTAAATGTCTTTGAAGTGCTTAATTTTTGCAAAGAAGTAGAGTACGATAAATTAACCGATTATCTTCTTAAAGCAATCAACAGCCTTGCACAAAGCGGTGCAGACTTCGGTGCATTGTCAGCCAATACCCCGCATATCGTTTTTGACAGGCTTAAAGAGAAAAGTCCGATACCTCTTATCAGCATTGTTGAAGCAGCTTGCGAAGAAGCAGAACGCAGAAACCTTCATAAAATAGGATTATTAGGCACCGTTTTTACGATGACGGGAGATTTCTTTAAAAAACCTTTTTTGAAAAAAGGAATCGAAATCGTAACACCGAATAACTCCAACATGCAGTTTATTAACGATAAAATATCATCAGAGCTGGAGCTTGGCATTGTTAAAGATGAAACCTTAAAAGAATTTCAAAAAATCATTCAACGAATGAAAGATGAAAATGATATTCAAGCCGTTATCTTAGGCTGTACGGAATTACCCTTACTTTTAAACGATACTAACAGTCCCGTTGCATGCTTGGATACAATGCGGATTCATATTGATTCAATAGTTAATAATATTATTGAGTAAAAAAACTGCTTCTTTATCATCAAAAAACTATCTTATCCTTATATGGCAAAAGTCGGCTTGCAATCGCAAACCGACTTATTTTTATATCAAACGTGATTATTCAGTTAATCAGCTAATTAATACATACCGCCCATATCCGGTGCTGCCGGTGCCGGAGGTGTTGGCTCCTTGATGTCTGCAACGAGTGACTCTGTTGTGAGCACCATTGATGCAACGGAAGCGGCATTCTGGAGTGCGGAACGTGTAACCTTTGTCGGGTCAACGATACCTGCGGAAATCATGTCTGTGTACTCCTCTGTCAAAGCGTTGTAGCCATAGCCAACCTTGCCGGAATTCTTGATATTCTCAACAATTACGGAGCCCTCAAGACCTGCGTTTGCGGCAATCTGGCGAACAGGCTCTTCGAGTGCTTTAAGAACAATTTGGATACCTGTCTTTTCGTCGCCCTCAGCGTTTGCAAGTGCAGCCTCAACAGCCGGAATAGCGTTCATAAGTGCTGTACCGCCGCCTGCTACGATACCCTCTTCAACTGCTGCCTTTGTAGCTGCGAGAGCGTCCTCAATGCGGAGCTTCTTTTCCTTCATTTCGATTTCGGTAGCCGCACCAACCTTGATTACAGCAACACCGCCTGCAAGCTTTGCAAGTCTTTCCTGGAGCTTCTCACGGTCGAACTCGGAAGTTGTTGTTTCAAGCTGAGCACGAATCTGAGCTACTCTTGCTGCGATTTCAGCGGAATCACCCTGACCGTCAACGATGATTGTGTTCTCCTTGTCAACCTTAACCTGTCTTGCACGTCCAAGCTG
>JBGVDU010000202.1:0-6197 GCA_045119555.1 Acutalibacteraceae bacterium
AAGGGTAAGGGTTGCCGTGTATGCAAGAACGAGGGTTGGATTGAGATTCTCGGCTGCGGTATGGTTCACCCGAAGGTTTTGGAAAACTGCGGAATCGACCCCGAGGAGTATTCCGGCTTTGCTCTTGGACTTGGCTTGGAGCGTGTTGCAATGCGTCGTTACGGTGTTGACGATATGAGATTGTTCTTTGAAAACGACACAAGATTCTTGTCGCAGTTTTAATTGATTGAGAGGTGTACGGATATGAATTTATCAATGAAATGGTTAAAGGAATTTGTTGACATCGGCGAGGTTGCTCCCAGAGATTTTGCCGAGGCTATGACAATGAGCGGTTCAAAGGTTGAATGCTTCGAGATTGAAGGCGGCCAGGTTGATAACATTGTTGTAGGTAAAATTCTTCAGATAGAAAGACACCCCGATGCTGATAAGCTTGTAGTTTGTCAAGTTGATTTGGGTGAAAAGCAGGTTCAGATTGTTACAGCCGCAACAAACCTTACGGTGGGTGACTATATTCCCGTTTGCAAGGATAATTCCCACCTTTATGACGGCACAAAAATTAAGAAGGGCAAGCTTAGAGGTGTAGTAAGTGAGGGCATGTTCTGCTCGGTTGCGGAACTCGGTGTTACGGTACACGACTTCCCTTATGCAGTCGCAGACGGTATTTTCATTTTGCAGAATGACCCCGAATTAAAACCCGAGCTTGGTATGGATATTAAAGAGGCTATCGGTCTTAACGATACAAAGGTTGAGTTTGAAATCACTTCCAACCGTCCCGATTGTTTTTCCGTTATCGGTCTTGCAAGAGAAGCAGCGGCTACATTCCACAAGGATTTAAAGCTTCATACTCCCGTGGTAAAGTCCACAGGTAAGTCAAGCGAGGGTATGCTCGAGGTTAAGATTCACGAGCCGGAGCTTTGTCCGCTTTACAGTGCAAGAATAATTGAAAATGTTCGTGTTAAGCCGTCACCGCTTTGGCTTAGAGAAAGACTCCGTGCAATGGGTGTTCGTCCGATTAACAACATTGTAGATATTACAAACTATGTAATGCTTGAGTACGGTCAGCCGATGCACGCATTCGATTTGCGTTTCATTAAAGACGGTAAAATCAATGTAAGACTTGCAAAAGACGGAGAGGAGATTACAACACTTGACGGTATTGAGAGAAAGCTCAGTTCAACAAACCTTGTAATTGCAGATTCCGAAAAGCCTGTTGCCATCGCAGGTGTAATGGGCGGCGAATACAGCGGAATTATGGACGATACAACAACTATCGTCTTTGAGTGTGCAAACTTCATGGGTTCTTCTGTTCGTCTTACCGCTAAAGAGCACGGTATGAGAACAGATTCCTCTTCAAGATATGAAAAGGGTCTTGACCCCAACGCTTGTGCAATGGCACTCGACAGAGCTTGTGAGCTTGTACAGCTTCTTGATGCAGGTGACGTTCTTGACGGCGTTATTATTGATGACCACTCAAAAAATGAACCTGTAAGAATTAAGTTTAACCCCGACTGGATTAATCACTTCCTTAACACAGAGCTTTCAGCTGACGAAATGAAGGCAATTCTTGAAAAAATTGATTGTAAGGTAGAGGGCGATGAGGTTGTTGCTCCGACATTCCGTCCCGACCTTTTGCATAAGGCAGATATTGCAGAGGAAATTGCACGCTTCTACGGCTACAATGTTATCCCGTCAACCTCCATTAAGGGCGGTGCACAGGGTAAGTACAGCACACGTCAGAAGTTCGATATGACAATTACAGATACACTCATCGCACTCGGTGTGAATGAGATTATGACATATTCGTTCATCAGTCCGAAGTATTACAACAAGGTTATGATGCCTGAGAATCACCCGCTCAGAAACAGTGTTGTTATCTCGAATCCGCTCGGTGAAGATACATCTATTATGAGAACAACAGCGTTGCCGTCAATGCTTGAAATTCTCGCAAAGAACTATAACAACCGCAACGAGAATGCTTATCTCTTCGAGATTGCAAAGGAATACATTCCGACAACTCCCGATAAGCTCCCTGTTGAAAAGAATGTTCTTACAGCAGGCTTCTACGGTGACGGTGTAGATTTCTTTAAGGTTAAGGGTGTTGCAGAGCAGGTGCTTGCTCGTGCAGGTGTTAAGAATTACGATATCAAGGCAGACAGCGAGCAGTTCGGTTATCATCCGGGCAGATGTGCAGTTCTCACAATTAACGGTGAACCTCTCGGTGTTATCGGTGAAATTCACCCGAAGGTAGCAGAGAACTACGGTATCGGTTCAAGGGTATATTGCTTCAGCTTGAATGTTGACACAATGTTCGAGTATGCAGAGCTTGAAAAGCATTACTCACCGCTTCCAAAATACCCGGCAGTAACTCGTGACCTCGCACTTATCTGTGACCAGGATATCCCTGTGCTTGAGCTTGAAAAGGCTATCACAGGTGCGGCAGGAAAGAACCTCGAAAGTGTTAAGCTGTTTGACGTATATCAGGGCAAGCAGATTGAAGAGGGCAAAAAGAGCGTAGCGTTCAGCCTTACACTCAGAAGTGCAGAGGGAACTCTCACCGACGAGCAGGCTACAAGTGCAGTAAATAAGGCAATCAAGGCACTTGAAAAAATCGGTGCGACACTCAGAAGCTGATTGTAATTGAATAGAGCCGTTCTATGCTGACAATCGGATTTTTGCTGATTTTATATCAAGTATATTTATTAAACAAGTTTAAATAACGGTGATAAAACTCCGTACCGCATTTATTTGCAGTACGGAGTTTTTGTAATCAAATAAAATCTCCCGAATTTTTTATGTAAAATCCCTTTAATTTGCGGTATGCAAAAGCATATTAAAATAATATAATTAATACAAACAAAGCTAATACTTTTAGCGATACCTAAAAATAAATCAACAGAACAGAAAATAATATCGACAACGGAGCCGAGTAACAGAGTGTTTACGGCTGCGTTGTTTTTTATTTATTTGTTCAATGATTGGATTACAGGAGGTAATTATGAGATTAACACCGAGAGAAATTGAAAAGCTTATGCTTCACACGGCAGGCGAGCTTGCCAAACAGCGTAAGGCAGACGGACTGAAGTTAAATTACGTTGAAGCCGAAGCATATATCACTTCCGAGCTTATGGAGCTTGCAAGACGTGACAAGACAGTAAAAGAGCTTATGACATTAGGCACACAGTTGCTTACAAAAGCAGACGTAATGGAGGGTGTTGCCGAAATGATACCCGAGGTTCAGATAGAAGCCACATTCGACGATGGTACAAAGCTTGTTACCGTGCATAATCCTATCAGATAAGAGGAGGTTATAACTATGATTCCGGGAGAGTTTATTCAAGGAAGTCCGTTTGTCGCAATCAACGAGGGCTATGAAACTAAGACTATCAGAGTTAAAAATACAGGTGACAGACCTATTCAAGTTGGTTCTCATTTTCATTTTTTTGAAGTAAATAAATTTCTTTCATTCGACCGTGAGCAGGCTTACGGTTACAGACTTGACATTGCATCGGGTACAGCGGTTCGTTTTGAGCCTAACGAGGAAAAAGAGGTTGAGCTTGTAAAGATTGCAGGAAAACAGAGGGTAAGAGGTCTTAATAATCTCACAGATGCACAGGTTAATTCGGTAACAATTAAGACGTCTCTTGAAAAAGCATCTTTGAAGGATTTTATCAAGTAATACTTGTTTTTTCTTATGCACCAAGCGGTGAAATCTTATGCTAACTTCTAATAAAACACTTTAAAGAAATTAGTATAAATTTGGAAAGGAATGAAACCCAATGAAAAATATTGATAAAAAAGAGTATATATCAATGTATGGCCCTACGGTTGGCGATAAGGTTCGTCTGGGCGATACTGATTTGTTTATAGAGGTTGAGAAGGACTATACCGTTTACGGTGACGAAATGAAATTCGGCGGCGGTAAGACTATCCGTGACGGTATGGGACAGAATTCGGATATCACAAATGCAGGCGGTGCAATTGATACGCTCATCACCAATGCACTTATTCTCGACTACTGGGGCGTTGTAAAGGCTGATATCGGTATAAAGGACGGTAAAATTGCAGGTATCGGCAAAGCAGGTAATCCCGATATTATGGACGGTGTTGACCCAAACCTCGTTGTGGGTGCAGGCACGGAGGTTATCGCAGGTGAGGGAATGATTGTCACCGCAGGCGGCATAGATACTCATGTTCACTATATCTGTCCTCAGCAGGTTGAAACCTCGCTTTACTCGGGCATGACTACAATGATTGGCGGCGGCACGGGTCCGGCGGTCGGAAGCTTTGCCACAACATGCACTCCGGGTGAGTTTAATATTCACAAAATGCTTGAAGCGGCTGAGGAGTTTCCGATGAACTTCGGTTTCTTCGGAAAGGCAAACTGTTCTTCGGAAGAACCTCTCATTGAGCAAATCAAAGCAGGTGCGGTAGGTCTTAAGCTTCACGAGGATTGGGGTTCAACTCCGTCGGCTATCGACACAAGCTTGACAGTTGCAGATAAGTATGATGTTCAGATTACTATCCATACAGATACGCTTAATGAAGCAGGCTTCTTTGAGTCTACAAGAGATGCAATCGGCGGCAGAGCAATTCACACCTATCACACCGAAGGTGCAGGCGGCGGTCACGCTCCCGATATCATCAAGGCGGCAGGTCTTCCGAATGTTATGCCGTCCTCAACAAGTCCGACGATGCCATTTGCGAAGAATACGATTGACGAACACCTCGATATGATTATGGTTTGCCATCATCTTGACCCGAATCTTCCCGAGGACGTTGCATTTGCTCAGTCGAGAATCCGTTACGGCACGCTTGCCGCAGAAGATGTACTTCACGATATGGGAGCTATTTCAATTCTTAATTCCGATTCGCAGGCAATGGGTCGTCCTGCCGAGGTAATTACAAGAGCATGGCAATGTGCCGATAAAATGAAAAAGCAAAGAGGTCAGCTCCCCGAGGCGGAGGGTGTTGATAACGATAATTTCAGAGCAAGAAGATATGTGGCTAAGTACACAATTAACCCCGCAATCGCTCACGGCGTTTCCGAGTATATCGGCTCGATTGAAGTCGGCAAAATTGCAGACCTTGTAATTTGGGACCCGAGATTTTTCGGAGTAAAGCCCGATATGATTCTAAAAGGCGGATTTATTGCTGCCGCAAAAATGGGTGATGCAAATGCCTCCATTCCCACACCGCAGCCCGTAATTATGAGAAATATGTGGGGCTCTTACGGCAAGGCAAGAGGCAATACCTGCGTAACCTTCGTAAGCAAGGCGGCTTATGAAAATAATATCAAGGAAATGCTAAAACTTGAAAAGATGGTTCTTCCTGTGAAAAACTGCCGTACAGTAGGCAAAAAGGATATGATTCTCAACAGCGAAACACCCGATATTTATGTTGACCCCGATACCTACATGGTTAAGATTAACGGTGTTCAGGTAGACAGCGGCCCGTCCGAAACCTTGCCGCTTTGCAGACGTTATTATTTATTCTAACGGTAATCCTAAGTATTTTTATAAATCCAATCCAAAAGAAACAGGTAAACAAGGTGATTCTTGTTTGCCTGTTTTTTTGCAAAATTTTATAAACACGAAAAATAAATTTAACGAAAAGTCGGATAAAAGCTCATTTTAATGCCTAAAATTTAAAGAAAAGAAATTTTTTTGCCGAAAAATATCGTTTTGTTTGTGCGAAATTCAATAATATTTCATAAATAGCTGTTGTAATTTTAATTGAAATGCAGTATAATAAATTATAACGCTTAAGGTTTCGCCGCTTGAATTGCTTTTGCGGCTTGTGTTGCTTTGATTGTAATATAGAAAGGATGGGGTTTTATGCTTGACAAAACAAGAGTATTTTCTTTAACTGATACCGAAGAAGGAATAAAGGCTTCTTTGACTGCAGTGTACGACGCACTGAAAGAAAAGGGGTATAATCCCGTCAATCAGATTGTGGGATATATTGTGTCCGAGGATCCTACATACATCACAACACATAAGAATGCGAGAAACATTATAAGAAAAATTGACAGAGATGATTTGCTTGAAACGCTTGTAAAGTCGTTTCTTGATGTGAATTAATACTGATTTTCCTTAAAAGAGTGTACCGCCAAGGTCACTTTTTTATTCTCTGCAAAATTAGTGTTAAGCAGATTGCCGTTAATTGAAAGGTATAACTTTTGATTAAGGTATAGTATG
>JBGVDU010000203.1:0-2175 GCA_045119555.1 Acutalibacteraceae bacterium
TCTACAATACTTTCTCCATTTATTTGTTGCAACTAACTTTAAAAACAAATTTATGCTAATCTTCCGTGAACAATTAAAACACTGCTTTCGAAAGATTAGCACGACATATCAGAACCGTTCTTTATCTGACAGTCGATATAAAATTTCACAAGCTTAAAAAATCCCTCAAAACTCTTGTAAGTTATCAAGCAATTCTATCAAGCAAAACATCAAAGAGCATTGACAAGGCTCTTGAAGTGCTCGCCTCTCTCTTCAAAATTCTTATAAAGGTCAAAGCTTGCACTTGCAGGCGACATTGAAACCTTATCGCCGCTGACTGCGTTTTCGTGAGCCGCTTTTACAGCCTGTTCCATATTCTCAACCTTTATTATAACGGGATTGCCCTCGGAATATTCCGCAGCTTCACGGATAGCCTTTTCAATCTTCGGGCCTGTTGCACCCATGATAATTGCCGTCTTAACTTTTTTTACGATAAGCTCACCCAATTCTGTGTAATCAAGGTGCTTATCATAACCGCCGAGGATAACAATAATCTTTTCATCATAGAGCGAAAGCGTACCGAGAGCCGTTCTCGTTGGGCTTGAAGCGATTGAATCGTTGTAATATTTAACGCCGTTTAATTCTCTTACAAACTCGTTTCGGTGAGCAACTCCGCCGAATTCTCTTGCAACCTTAACAATGCTTTCTGCGGAAACGTCACCCCAAACGGCTGATATAGCCGCAAGGTAATTTTCCACATTATGAAATCCCGGAATCTTAATATCGTCCTTGTTCATAACGACGGTTTCCTTGCCGTTTATAGCAAGTACAATTTCATTTTTCTCATTGAGATACGCACCGTTTACAACCTTTTCTCTGCGAGAGAATTTAAAGAGATTACCTCTTACATCATCGGAGAAGGAATTTGAAATCTCGTTGTCAAGATTCAAAACGGTTCTTGAAAAAGCATTTTGATGAAGAACGATATTTCTCTTTGAATCTATGTATTCGTTCATATCCTTATGGATATCGAGGTGATTCGGAGCAAGGTTTGTGACAACGGCAACATCGGGACTTGTTCTCATAGAAATAAGCTGAAAACTCGAAAGCTCAACGACAGCGTAATCGGTTGGGGCGATTGTTTCAATCTCGGGTAGCAGCGGCTTGCCTATATTTCCGCCGAGATGAACTGTCTTTCCGTCTGCCTTTAAAAATTCGGATATAACGGTAGTAGTCGTGGTCTTGCCGTCACTGCCCGTTACGGCAATGATTTTACACGGACAAAGGTCAAAGAAAACCTCCATTTCGGAAGTAACAACAACACCGCATTCTCTCATCTTAACAAGCTCATCCATATAATAACGCATACCGGGTGTACGGAAAACGATGTCTACATCAAGATTATCAAGGTACTTCTCTCCAAGACTTAATTTTGCTCCTGCGTTCACAGCCTCCTGTGCCATTTCGCCGAGCTGATCCTCGCTTCTTTTATCGCAAGCCGTTACTTTAGCACCGTACTTTGTAAACAACCCGATAAGCGGAAGGTTACTTCTGCCTATACCGCAAAGGGCGATTTTCTTTCCGCAAAGACTCTTCAAAAAGCTTTCTACTCTCGTATCCATATTAAAAACCTCTCTGTAACTAAAACTGTAATTATTAAATTCATGGCTGAATCAAAAAATATCTCTAAGTAATTATTATATGATTTATCGGTAGAAATATCAACACAAATATTAAAAAAATGTAATCTTTATCCTTTATTCGACCTGTTTTTTAAGCTATTTAAAAATATTTTTAAATAGCTCTTGACATTTATAATGAATTAGGCTAAAATCTATTTAAAATATTTTTTAAATAGATTTTCTGTTTTAAAATGTATGAAAGGAGTGAAACCCATGGCGATACAGGAAATTTTATCGGCTTTATCCGATAAGGAACGGCGGAAAATTCTTGATATTCTAAAACAAGGTAAAATATCTTCAGGTGACTTGGCTTTGAAAATGGAAATGACTCCGCAGGCCCTTTCCTACCACCTAAAAAAGCTGAAAAAAGCCGATTTGATTTACGAAACGAAATTCAAGAATTTTATTTACTACGAGCTTAATTTAACTATTTTGGACGAGGTTGTTTATTGGATTGACAGCCTTAGAAAGGATAACAACAATGAAAAATAAAAAACATATCATTGCATATATT
>JBGVDU010000204.1:0-4570 GCA_045119555.1 Acutalibacteraceae bacterium
GAACCGTTAAATTTTCGGAGGCTGTACCCTCAGCTGTATCGCCTGCATTATCCGATATTACATTTTGAGAAGCTTCGCTTGATGATACCGAGCTCTCATTTTCGGAAACAACCGAAGAAGCATCGCTTTTGCTTGATGACACATTGGAGCTTGCCGAGCTTTCGGATGTTTTAGATTCATTCTTACTGTCGGTATTTGTTGACGATGTACTGCTTTTGCTTGAATCAGCGGAATTATCGGCATCGGAATTTGCGTTTCCCTCCAATAATGTATCAATGGAATAACTTCCTGTTGCCAAGTACTCCTGCATTTCATCGGCATCTGTACCCAAATAAGGTGAAGTGTTGGTTCCTTCGTAGCCGTTTACCTTGAGAGTGTCACTGTCATTATAGTCATCGGCAGTTAAATCTGTGGATTGGTCCTTTATAGTAAAAAACTCATCGAAGGTATGTGTAATATTTGTACTGCCCTTTGCGGTATCGAGAACCTTAAAAGAAATTGAAACGACCAGCTTCTCGGATTTCATATCATAACCGCTGATTGCGTTAACCGCAGAATAGTAAATAACACCGTCATTCATCGAGAACATAGCGTTATTAAACACATCAAAGCCGATTGAATCGTCCACATACTCAAGAAATTCGGGATCATACTCGATATAACAGCCTGCCGCCGCTACCGGATCTTCAATGCCGCCAACATAATATTCATAAGTTACAATATCGCCTTTTGATACTTCCTTGCCGTTGACTGTCAGCTTTTCGTCTGCACTGACAAAAAAAGGCATGGTCATCATACAAAAAACTAAAGCAACCAAGGTACATATTAATTTTTTTATTCCTTGCTTCATAAAAATTCCTCCTTTATTTCGACATGTGACTGCCTGTATGCGAGCTTTTTTTAATAATTACAAAAACAGCCGCAAGCAAAGCAACAATAACTGCCGCCACTGCAAATACCACATTCATATTAATTTTGCTTTCTTGATTATTGACAGAATCCGAGGTTTCGACGATATCCGCCGTTTCAAGGTCATTTGCTTCGGACGCAGAGCCTTGCGAGTTTCCCGACAAACTGTCACTTTCATCATCGCTGTCAGTATTAACAGATTCACTTTCCAAGCTTGACACAACAGAATCCGTATTCACATCAGCCTTTGAGCTTTCCAAGCTCTCGCTGTCGGAATTAATTTTTTCCCCTGCATCGCTGTCGGAAGAATTTTCGGATGTTACAGAAACAACGTCACTGTCGGAGTTTTTCTCTTGAACGCTCGAAAAATCTTCATTAACGTATGTTAAATCATAAGTATATGTTTCAAGATGATCAACAAATTCGATATCAATAAAATTCTTAATTTCAAATTTAAGCTTCGGATACGGGTTATAATCGCTGACAACCTTAAATTTTACAGTAGCAAGAATCTTATCTGCTTGAAATTGAAAGCCTTCTAAATTAATGGCGTTAAATCTTATCTCGCCCTCCAAATCGGTATTGGCTACATATCCGCTGAGATTCGGAAGCTCGAAGCTATCCTCAACAATTTCAAGTGCAACATTATCATAATAAATACTTACATCCAGAGCATAAATATCCTTCGGACAGCTGCCTGAATGCAGCTCGTAAGTAATGATATCACCTACCGCTACTGTATGAGAATTCACCTCCACAGCATTGCAGGAAAGCGGAAACGCTTGAATTAATAACATTGTCATTAATAGCAAAGTGATTGAACAACGCAAGTATTTTTTCAAATAACACACCTCGCATAAAAAATATTTTATTAAAAAGAAAAGCGAACTCAAAGAGTTCGCTATTGTACGGATAAATTACGCCATAAAGTACTCAACACAATTAATGCCAATTACAACAAGCATAAATCCAACAACAAAGAATTTTGTCCAACGTGCAAGAAACGCATCAAGCGAACGTGCTTTGTTCTTTGACAAAAATGTGTCTGCTCCGCCGGTGATGGTACCTAAACCCTGAGAGTTACCCTCCTGAAGAATGATAACAATAATCATAGCTATTGAGAAAACCAACAGGATTCCGCCAAAAATAAATTCAAGTATCAGTTTCAACTGCTCACACCTCCAACGACACTTATATCTGTTTTATAATACCACATTGCAAGCAAATATGCAAGTGTATTTTAAAAAATAATCCAAAATCAACAATTTTTCGTAAATGATATATCAAACGCTAAAAAAGCTTACTCCGAATTTCTTGAAGATTTCACCTAAGGGAAGAGTAGCACCGCTGTGCTTACCTCCCGGAATTACAAAATACCGAGAGTTTTCAAGCATAGCCTTTGTGTACTCAGGGGTATCGATAACTTCATCTTCATCACCCATTATCGTGGATATAAGTTTTTTATCAAGCTTTGAAATTTCACCGAACATCTCGGAAAATTCCCGAACTCCCGAAATATTGTTATAACCTAACTTGGGGAGATATATGAACGGTAGCAAACAGGGATTTATGAATACCGCAGGGCATTTTTTATCTGCACATATTTGTGCGGCGTAAAATCCGCCCAAGCTTGTACCGACTACTGCCTCACAATGCTCTTTTTGGTATATATCGGATAATTGCTTTAAAACAATTTTAGGGGAAATGTTATCATATTCAATTTGGGGTGCGATAACCTCATAACCGCAATCAACCAAGGCTTGATATGCTGCGTTGTGCATAAAGCCGTTATATCCGTGTAAAGACAAAATCCTCATAGTTACACCACCATATAATTTATACCCAAAGAGCTTCCCTATAAATAAAATTAATAAATAACAACAATAGATTCTTTCGGCAATGTACCGTTGATTTTACCGTCGGAAACCACATATTCCGCACCTGTAAGCTTATCTTTATAAGTGCCGTCTGCAAGCACGCTTGCCGCACCGTTTAAGTCATAATCGGCACCGCTTCTGTTTATAATCACAGCACCTTTATCACCACGTTCAATCATAAGAACCCTTTTATCCGCATCGGGGTTAGTCAATGTTTCGCCAAGACCTGCCATTTCATTTCTGAAATGATTGATTGCAGACACCGTTTCACTCTTGTAACCGTCAGAGCCTACCTCGCCGATTACATTATTACCCCACTGGGAATCCAAGCTACTGCCCATTGGTCTGCTGAAGAACAGCGGTGCACCGCCGCTTCTTGCTCCGATAATTGCCCAACCGAACTCGACATCGGACTCCTCAAGCTGCTCCCACGAACCGTCATTGCAGTAGTTATCGTGTGATTCTACCCAAGTAACGAAATTACTTTCTTCAACGTCAGCCGCACTGTAACTTTCAATAATTGATACGCTTACATTACCTCCTGCCGCTAATCTTACGTTTTCACCGTAAGCGGAAGCCGTTACCGACATAAGCTTGCTGTAATCGGCAATTCTGTCTGTTGTATCGCCCTGTAAAATTTCGCCGTACTGGAACTCACAGCCGTTGTCGAGTATAACATTCCAGAAGTCCGATGCGAATGCTTCATCGTCATCGGGCAATTCAATATGCTTTGCGGCATCAAAACGGAAGCCCGAAGCACCTGCTTCAATGCAAGACTTCAAATAACTGAGAATGTACTGCTGAACCTCGGGTGCCTGTGTATTTAAATCGTTAAGTCCGAGCAAATCGTTTTGAGTAAGCTGTTTTCTGCTGGCATAGGAAGCAATTTCTCCTCTACCGTGGAAAGGCTGATCGCAAAGATTAAAAATGTTCTCGGAAACAACCGTTAAATCACTTGATACATGATTCATCGGAACATCAACAATAATCTTCAAGCCAAGCTCATCTGCCTTTTTGCACATCGTCTTAAATTCCTCCAATGTGCCCAGCTGATAGTTGCCGATTACATAATCCGTCGGCTGATAATGATAATACCATTTGCCGTTGCCATAAAGCTCCATTCCGCCGTCCTCGCCGACCTTACACTCGTTAATAGGAGATGTTTGGATAGAGGTATAACCTGCATCGGCAATATCCTGAAGATTTTCGGTTATAGTATTGAAGGACCAGCTCCAAGCATGGAGAATTGCTCCGTAACTCATTGCTATGGTGCCGTCATCGTTGATTTGATAATCATAAGAAACAGCCTCGGTTGTATCGGAATCAGCGTCGGAATCTGTTTCAATTTCACTGCCGCTCTCTGATGAAACGACCTCTGAGGCCGTTTGCGTAGAAGAAGCTTCCTCTGACGATACGTTATTATTCCCTCCGTTACATGCCGTCAGTGAAGCCGACAAAGCCAACACTAAGGACATAAAAACTCCTAAACATTTTTTATTCATAAAAAGCACCTCTTTTTTGAAATTATATTAATTTTGCTCCGAATCAACCGTGTCATCCTCGTATGAATCGAAATACACAACATCATCATTAAAGTAATCCTCGTACTCATCTTTTTCCTTTTCATAGGGCAGTCTTGAGTACACCTCTGCAACCTTGTCACGCATCCAAAGCGACGGCGTTATTCTCATAGAAAATCCACAGCCATCACTCATCGCCCAATCAAAGGGCTTTGCTTGCGGTAATCCGTAAACAGAGAGCAAGGTCATAATTACTCCGCCGTG
>JBGVDU010000205.1:0-3075 GCA_045119555.1 Acutalibacteraceae bacterium
AAGAGGTAGAAGCACCCGTAAAGCAGGGGCAGGTATTAGGAAGAATAGTTTATAAATCAAACGATGTCGTGCTGGGTGAATATCCGATAGTTGCGGTAAGCGATGTTGAACAAATAAACTTCCGTGGTGTATTTTCAATATTGCTCAATAATTTTATTTCCGTGTAATTCGATTGAAAAGACGTATAAAATCAGCATTTTTCCGTATAAGTATCGCTATATATGTTGTTTTTGAGCCAAAAACACGTCAATTTTAGATAAAATATTAATTTTTTATCAAAAAAGCGAAAAATCACTTGAAAAATGCCTTTAAGTATTGTACAATATATTCATAGTTGTACATCAAGGAGGAACTTAAAAATGTCTACATCTTTAACCAGTAAATATTTATCCGGATTTATGAGTGATGCAGAGTTTGATTACATCGCTCCACAGGTAAAAGCCGCACACGATGCTTTGCATAACGGTACAGGTGCCGGCAATGATTTTATCGGTTGGCTCAATTTGCCTACGGATTACGATAAAGAAGAGTTTGCACGCATTAAGGCTGCCGCTCAGAAGATTAAGAGCAATTCCGATGTTTTTGTTGTAATCGGTATCGGCGGTTCATATTTGGGTGCAAGAGCAGCTATCGAATTCTTGAAGTCACCTAACTATAACGCACTTAAGAAGGATACACCGGATATTTATTATACAGGAAACAGCATCAGCTCCACAGCTTTGGCTGAGCTTATCGAAATCTGCGAGGGCAGAGATGTTTCCATTAATATGATTTCCAAGTCGGGTACTACAACAGAGCCTGCCATTGCTTTCAGAGTATTCAGAGAATTGCTCGAGAAGAAGTACGGCAAAGAGGGTGCAAGAGAGAGAATTTACTGCACTACCGACAAGGAAAAGGGCACACTCAAGAAGCTCGCAGATACAGAGGGTTACGAAACATTCGTTGTTCCGGACGATGTAGGCGGTCGTTTCTCCGTTCTTACAGCTGTTGGCTTGCTTCCGATTGCAGTTTCGGGTGCTGATCTTGACGCTCTCATGGGTGGTGCTCAGAAGGCTCAGAATGAGCTTGCAAATGCAGATCTTGCAACAAATGATTGCTACAAGTATGCTGCTATCAGAAATATTCTTTACGCTAAGGGTTACACAACAGAAATTCTCGTTTCTTACGAGCCGTCATTTACAATGATGTCTGAGTGGTATAAGCAGCTCTTCGGCGAGAGTGAAGGTAAGGATAACAAGGGTATTTTCCCTGCTGCCGTTACTTTCTCAACAGATCTCCATTCAATGGGTCAGTATATCCAGGAGGGCAGAAGAAACCTCTTTGAAACAGTTGTTTCTTTTGAAAAGCCAAAGAAGGAAATTACTCTCGGTACAGATCCTGAGAATGTAGACGGACTTAACTTCCTTGCAGGCAAGGGTATGTCTTTCGTAAATCAGAAGGCTTTCGAGGGTACTGTTCTTGCTCACAATGACGGCGGTGTTCCGAATGTTGTTCTCAATGTTCCGGAAATGACAGAGGCTGAACTCGGATACCTCATTTATTTCTTCGAGAAGGCTTGTGCTATCAGCGGATATCTCCTCGGTGTAAATCCATTCAATCAGCCGGGTGTTGAGAGCTACAAAAAGAATATGTTCGCTCTTCTCGGTAAGCCGGGTTATGAGGATGCAAAGGCTGCTCTCGAGGCAAGACTTAAGTAATTCAGTCTGTTATAACATCTAATATAAACACATCTTAATCAAAATTGAAAGGAATGGTAAATATATGGTAACATTATTGATTGGTAAAAAAGGTTCAGGTAAAACTAAGAGATTGATCGACGAAGCTAACGCAGCTGTTGAAACTTCAAACGGCAGCGTAGTTGTAGTTGAAAAGGGCTCAAAGCTTACATACGACCTTTCTCATAAGGCTCGTTTGATTGATTCCGATGCTTACAGTATTGACAGCTTTGCCGCACTCTATGGTTTCCTCAGCGGTATTTGTGCAGGTAACTACGATGTAACAGATATCTTTGTTGATTCTACATTCAAGATTGCAGGCAAAGACGTTGCCGCTCTTGCTGAGTTTGTGAAGAAGGCTAACGCTCTTGCAGACGAAGCTAAGACAGCTATCACATTCTTGATTTCTGCCGCTAAGGAAGATTTGCCGACAGATATCGAAGCTACTCTTGAGGAGCTTTAATTTAATCAATATTTAATAAAAAGTTTATAGGGTAGAGGTGTTCTTTTCATCTTTACCCTACTTTTTAAATATTTGAGAGGTGAACATTGTGAGAAAATCAAAAAAGATACTTTCCGTCGCTTTGGCAGTTATGACATTGTTTTCGGCTTTTTCTGCCACGGCGTATGCTATGGAAGCAGATGAGCAAAATTCCAAGGCTTCCGAAAGCTCACTTTGGGCAGACGGAAATCCAAATGTGGAGTCAGCAGACGAAAATGCCTTAGATGTTATTGAATGGTTTTCGGAATCAGACCAAGGAAAGAGCGTAACCGATTCAGAAAGTACATCCGACCATTATTATCTCTTTTTGCCGACAACTGCCGATTTGAGTAATCTTATTGTTTGGCACTCTTTTGGGACAAACCCTGTTGTAGATGATGCTGAAATTATCAGCGGTCAGCCGACGTCGGCTTTTTCGTCCGAGGGTGATTACACAATGACGGTAGGTAATGAAATTTATACAGTTACAGTTATGCAGTCGAAAAATATCGGCTCAATGTATATTTCAACCGAGTCGGGAAATATGAACTATATCCACGAGGATAAAGAAAACAAGGAATCAGGAGATATTCTTGTTGTACAGGCTGACGGTACGGTTGATTATAACAAGCCTCTTGATCAAATCAAGGGCAGAGGTAACACAACTTGGGAAAACATTGAGAAAAAGCCATATAACATCAAGCTTGATAAAAAAGCTTCTCTGCTTGGTATGGACGAAAGCAAAAAATGGTGCTTGCTTGCAAACGGTCAAGATCATTCTTTGATCAGAAATAAAATTGCTTTCGACTTGGCTGATGAAATCGGTTTAAATTTTTCTCCCGATTCTCAGTATGTTGATTTGTATTTGAACGGCGAATA
>JBGVDU010000206.1:0-5045 GCA_045119555.1 Acutalibacteraceae bacterium
GCCATTATAAAGTTTATTCCTATTTCCTTGCAGATAGGCTCAAGTAAAAATTCGGGCGATGCAGATATAATAACGTCATCATCCTTTTTGTGTTCAAGATAAAAGGGCTTTATTTTTTGCTTGTGCGTTTCCCAAAAATCCTTTAAATCCTTTTCTGTGTCAACTTCAAGTAAAAAGGTGTACATAACCTCCTTGAATTGGGTTTTTGTGTTTATTTTTAAAAGATATTTAATAAAAGCCAGCATGGTTTTCGGAAAGTGCTTTGCAATCGACGGGTGGCGTTTTAAGCAAAAAATATAAAAATCCGAGGTGCTGTCATTGTAATAAATGGTTTTGTCAAAATCATATACGTTCATATATTATCCTTTCACTTTTCCTGCTTTAATTTCATACATTCTTTATGAAAATTCTGTAATGCAGTTGTTTGATATTATTTGTATTAATTTGTTTAAGTTTCGTGCAATCTATTATTATTTTACCTGCTGATAAAGCTTGTATAATTCTTATTTTGCAATATAAATATAAACCATAAAAAACTCAGTCGGCAACAGTAACCGACCGAGTTTTTTGTGTTATTTAAAATTAATTGAAATCATCATCCATATTTTCATGCAGTTGTTTTTCCACAGCGGAGCGTTTAATCATCTTTCCGTTATGAAAAATATACTCGTCCTGTGTTTGCGGTGCGAGTCGGGAAATTTCCTCAGCCTCATCCTTGTCAACCTGTGTCTTGACAGAAGCTTTTTCTGCTTTGCTTTTACGCTCGTTTTTCTTCGATTTATCGAGTATCCCTACCATATTATCATAAACGTAGAAGGTAATGATATACTGAATGGTTGAGGGGATAATGAAAACAGTCAGCACTCCGACTATAATTAAGAAAGCCAACGGATTATTTAAAATAACTGCCAAAGTAAATATAACTGCCGCAAAAATAAGCAATGCGAAAGTTACAAAGATATTATTTTTAAGCTCACCGAACGAGAATAACGCACAATTTCGATAGATATCCTTTAGCTTAATATCCATAGTTACCGTCATAATATTTGCGTAATATGATGAAAACAGGGCAAATAAAGCTATAATTGCGGTTATTGCGAGCGGCACCCAAAACAGTACATTTGATTTTGTTCCGCTGTAATACAGTCCTATTGAAAAATAGCTTATTGCAAATACAGCATACAATATAACACCGTGAGCGAGAAACTTCGCCCAGTTTTCTTTAATTCCTCTGAAAAAAGTTTTCACGACAGAGAACTCTTTTTCGGTGTAAATATATCTGCTTACAAGAGTAAGACCCGCAACAAACGGATTTAAAAGTATTATCGCGGCAGTTGAAGCGATAATATTCAGTCCGCCAAAAAAAATATATGTTCCGTAAATATAAGCCGCCGCAATAAGTACAGGAACAAGAAACAATAAATTTGAAAGGACTATATACTTAAACTTACTGAAATATAAGTTGAAAAAGCGAGTTGTCCTCATTTCCTTATCCAGATTACTGTCAGGATTGATTTGAAAGCCTGCCACAAAACTCCCCCAAAAAGTGATAAATTATGTTTTAAAAGGAAAACAGACCGCCTATAAGATAGTACAGACCTGTATCCACAAGTGATGCAAAAACAATCAGAATTATCATGTACGCACAGTTCAATGTTAATGTACTCATTTTGCTTTTAAGACCTCTTCCGTCAAAGGTAGGCCTGCCTAATATCGAAAGCAGCATTGATACCGAAAAATCCATACAATACTGTGAAGCATAGACAAGTGACAAAGAGGAAATAAAAGCACCTATAAGCATAACGAGTATATAGTAAAAAAGTCCCTTAATTCCGTAAGTAAGGCAAAGAAAACCGGAAGAAATTCCGTAACCGAAGCCGCGGAAAAGCATAACAAGCGGAATTGCAATTATTCCGAGCGGTGACATTGAGAAGCAATAAATCAACGCTAAAAACAAAAATGATGTTCCAAATGAGTTAATAAAAGTTCCGGCAGGTGTTTGGTCACCTCGAATCGAAATACTGCCCGAAAAAAGAACATCAATTTTATCAAGCAGCTCCTCATTTGCCGATCCCGCCTTTACTGCACCGAGAATCATGCCGACAAATAATACAGCTATAAAAAACGTAACCATACCGTATCTTTTAAAGAAATAAATAAGGTTAGATTTTAAAATTGAATATTTACTTGTCCTGCAAAGAATTTTGGATTGGGGAACAGATACCACAATACCTCTCATTGTACAACTTCCTTTCTCTTAAAAGAATCTTTCTTTGAGAAATTCTTATGTTGTACAAGTTAAAAATATGAGTACCTGTCCGCATTATTTATACTATGGGTAACTTAATTACGCTCAAGCATTTTAGGTTTGAGCGTAATTAAGAACACCGACACGATTTTATAGGCGATATCAAAGCTTCACTTTGATATTCACAAATACATTAAAAAATACCGTTGCTTTTGCAAAGAAGAATGTTAGAAAATATATTTAAATATTTACTTAGAAAGTTCGTTTGCTCTGTTTGTACAAGCGTCCATAGCTTCGATTACAGAATTGTAGAAGCCCTTTTCTTCAAATTTTTCAAGTGCTTTCAAAGTTGTTCCGCCCGGGGAAGAAACCTTTCTTATAAGTTCTTCGGGTGTGTCTCCCGAATTTTCAAGCATTTCGGCACTGCCCTTTAAAGTGGCACAAACAAGTCTTAAAGCTGAGTCCTTGTCAATACCTTCTTTTTCTGCATAGTCAACCATTGCCTTGGCAAAAAGATATACATAAGCAGGACTGCTTCCGTTTACGGCAATAACACTGTTCATTTGTGATTCGTCAAGAATTTCAACCACACCGCCGTTTGCGAACATATCATAAACGCATTGGAAGTCCTCATCGGAAATGTTTCTTCTGCTCATAGCCGTTGCACCTACACCGAGGAGTAACGGAGTGTTAGGCATAACTCTTACCATCGGGCAGTCGCATTTTAATGTGTTTGCTATGTAATCGGTTGAAATACCTGCGGCAATAGTTACAAAAACCTTATCCTTTGTAACTGCATCGGATATACCCTCCAAAACCTCGGTGTAATTTTGAGGCTTTACCGCAAGGACAATTATATCGCTTGCATTTACAACCTCTTTTGTCGATGTTGTGGCATTGATACCTTTTTTTGCCATAATATCAAGCTTTTCGGGCAAAATATCGAATACTGTAATATTGTCGGCAGAAGTGGATTTGCTTCTTAAAATTCCGTCAATAATTGCAGTCGCCATGTTACCTGCACCGATAAAACCAATTTTTTTCATACTAAATCACCATTTTCGCTTAAAAATATATTTTCTGAATCTTTGAATATACATAGCAATCATACTGTTTAGAGCGATATCGTATAATACAAAGATCACATCACCTAAAATTAAAAATACCCACGGTAAATAAATACCTGCTATCGTGTAGCTTTCCTTGGGAACAGAAAGCAAATAAATTGTTACAAAAAAAGCGGCTGTAACAGAAGCGTTAAAAACGATAAGCTTCATAATCCACTGTAAAGCGTGGGATTTCCTTTGCTCTATAAATCGCTTTAAAATAGGGTAGTATCCGAAAAAGGCAACGAAATAAACAACAGCTTCCTTGTCGGGTACAATCAAAATTGAAAGCAAGCTTACCGCAAAATACACGCAGACAGCCCAACGGGGATTTATCTCTATTACTATAACTGTGATGCACATTCCTGCCAACATAGCACAGCAATATGTAGCGATTGGCAAAATTGTCGTCAATAGCATACATACCACGGAGAGTGCCGTAACAACTCCGCACAAGGCGGTTTTCATACTGCTTTTCAAAAGAACACCTTCTTACTTTAACAGCATGGAATCAAATCGCCGCCCATACATTCACAGCACATGTCAGCCATACAGATTGTTGAGCAAATCGAGCACGGATCCGAATTGCCCATCGCAGGATTATATCCGCCGTTGAAGCCGCTTTTCTGTCCGATAAGCATATCATACATTTTTTTATATTCGGCATTGAAAGGGGCACTTTGATAAGCCTTTGAAATATAGCCTGTCGCTTCTTCAAGCCAGCCACGTTGATATAAAATATATCCCTTAAGGTAATTCCATTCCGCATTTCTGGAATGAGGCTGTACACCGTCGAGAATTTGCTCTGCATCGTCTAATCGACGGGCAGAAATCAATCGTCTTACATCGGCATATTCGGAAACGGAAGTATAGCCGCCGCCATTGCCGCCTGAAGAGTTTGTGTTCAGCTTGATATCTTTAATAATTCGATCATAAGCCTCGTCAATTTCAGCCATTTTCTCAGCAGCAATTTTTTCCTGCGTGCTGTCACAGTGTTCGGGATGATACTTTAACGCAAGTCTTTTGTATGCCTCTTTTACTTCTTTTTCGGAAGCGTTGTGGGGTACACCTAAAATAACATACGGGTCAGTCATAATCATATACCTCAAAATTATATTTTTTATGATTATTTGCTCTGTCGAAGATGACAGCTCTTTGCATCTCCGGCATTCCTATATTTATTATATTGTCAATAATATCTTTAAAGCTGCTTATATCCATTAAATTGTAAGCAGCTACAATATGAGCCATTGTTTGATTAAGCAAGCCGTTACAATACTCTCTGAATTCCTTATTTCCGAAAGAAATGTCCGAATGTGCAGAGAACTTTCCGACAATCGGATTAAATGCCCCGCTTTTTTTGTCTTTTTCAAAGTCATCGACTGCATCTATTATATAAATCCATCTGCCCAGATAATACCCGAAGTCGCAGTATATCTTCCTTTCATCGTCATTATCTGCGAAAGCTTCCATTATTTTAGAAAGCATTTTCGCTGTTGGATCGGCTGCTCGGTCAATAGAACAATCGGGAAGCTTTTCAGCGGCAAATTGATTGCTGAGCATTTCGGAAACGATTATATCGTAAGCGGGAAATTTTTCGCTTGCTTTTTTCTTTTTTGAAGCCGTCAATATCTTTAAAGCCTTTGCCAAAAGAGATTTAAAAATATTCTCATCAGCAATATTATCAATGA
>JBGVDU010000207.1:0-7803 GCA_045119555.1 Acutalibacteraceae bacterium
AAGCGAGGATAAGCACGATTTTTCTTGTTACCTCAATGGCACCGTCACCCTTGCAGGGAATGAAGTTGGCAACAAAGCCGTTTTTCTTCTTCGCTTTGTAATCGTTTTGAGCAATAGTGTAGTAATCAAAGTGATCTGTAATTTTACCCGAAACGAGATTTCCGGTTGTAATTCCGCGTGCTGAGGTTGCTTTTTTCGCACCGGCAATAATCATATCGGCTGTTGAAACCTTTGTAAGAGATTCCTTGGGCAAAGCAAGAATAAGCTTGTCGGCATAAAGCATGAAACAGCCCTCGTAGCCCTTGCCCAAATCACCCGTTGACCAAATTTCATTTATAACCTTGCCCGATGATTTGCTGTCAGATTTTGAAGCTTTCTTCTTTTTCTTGGAAGAACCCTTTTTAATAGCCTTGGTGTCGAGCTCAAATTGAGTTGCAAGCTCCTCAAGATCACTGCTGCTCTTGTATTCGGATATGTTGCTGTGTTCGCCGAAATCTGCCTCTTCGTCATCGTCGAAGCTGTTCTCGGTGTGCTTTGGGCAAAGCTTTTTGAATAACTGAATGGTATCGCAGTTGGCTGTTCCGTCAAGTGCATTTGCAATTATGATAAGCTGTATGCCCTCATCGGTTGCATAGCTTTGACGCAAAGCCTCCAAAAGCTTGATTTTATCCGACTCCAAGTCGGTTTTGTAAAGAATTTCAATATCAGCTTCTCTAAGCTGATTAGTCACCGATACCATTTTTTTATCGAGCGACTTAGGATTGAAGGACTTATCTACCACAGAGTAAATTTCCGCTTTCAATTTAGATTAAACCTCCTGTCAATATAGAACAAATTCTATTCTTTTCTTTATTATATTAAGAATCACCGATTCGGGTTATCTTTACGTTTTCAACTGCTTCGTGAATCATATCCTCCCAGTCAACCAAGGCCTCTGCTTTTCTTACAAATTCAAGCTTTGGACGAGTTCTCGGGTGCTTAGGTGTGAATACCGTACAGCAATCCTCATAGGGGAGGCAGGATGTTTCAAAGGTGTTTATCTTGCGTGATATTTCGATAATTTCCTTTTTATCCATACCGATAAGCGGTCTGAATACAGGCATCTCGGCTACTTCGTCCGTACAGGCAATAGCACCTATTGTCTGGCTTGCAACCTGGCCTAAGCTTTCACCTGTGATGAGTGCCTGACAACCAACCTTTTCGGCGATTCGCTGAGATATATTCATCATGAGCCTTCTCATAATGATTGTAAACAGCTCTTCGGGGCAATTCTTTTGAATTTCCTCTTGAATCTTCGTAAACGGAACAGTGTACATATCCATTCTTCCGCTGTAATCGGAAACGATAGTGAGCAAATCTCTTACCTTTTCTTCGGCACGCTCACTTGTGTACGGCGGACTTGCAAAATGAATGGCTATAAGCTCCAAGCCTCTTTTTGCCATCATGTATGCGGCAACGGGACTGTCAATACCGCCGCTTATAAGTATAGCCGCTTTTCCTCCGCAGGATACAGGCAAGCCGCCCGCACCCTCCTCGACGCTTGCGTGAATGTAAGCCGCAAAATCTCTGATTTCAACAGTAACGGTTACTTCGGGGTTATGCACGTCTACAACCAAATGGGGGGATTTATCTGACAAAAAGCCGCCAACCTCACGAGAAATTTCGGGAGAACCGTATGGGAACTTTTTATCGGATCTCTTTGATTCAACCTTGAAGGATTTTACATCAAGGAGAATTTCCTCCAAATACTCGGCAGCGGCAGTTTTGATAAGCTCCAAATCCTTTTCGGCTACGCAGGCTCTTGAGTAAGCCACGATACCGAAAACCTTGCCGATTCTTTCGGATACCTCGTCCATATCAATATCATCGGACAAAGGTGTAATTCTGATTGTGGACTGTGATGAAACAACCTCAAATTTACCGAACTTATAAATTTTTCTCTTGATATTCTTAATCAGAACATCCTCAAAATTCTTTCGGTTAAGTCCTTTTAAGGCAATTTCGCCGATTTTTACAAGAATTATTTCTTTCATACTCAAATTTATCCTTTATATATCCTATATCTGAATCATTGTCATTTTGCTCTGACAAGCGTTGTGATTCCTTCACGGATTGCTTCTGCCAAAATATCAACCTCTTCTTTTGTTGAATATTTTGAAAAGCTGATTCTCAAAGCGGAGTCGATTCTGCTTGAAGGAAGCTCCATGGCGGAAAGCACATGGCTCTTTTGTCCTTTGGCACAAGCCGAGCCGCTTGAAATGTAAATGTTTTTGTGCTCCAAAAAATGAAGCATTGTTTCGCTTCGTATTCCTACCGCGGAAACATTTATAATGTAGGGCAGAGCCTTTTCGGGGGAGTTGAGTTCAACTCCGTCTATGCTCAAAAGCTTTTCAACAGCGTAATCTCTAAGCTCTTGCGTTTGCTGAAGGCTTTTGGGAATATCCTTAATACATTCGGCGGCCGCACCGAAGCCGCATATAAGCGGAAGTGCCTCTGTGCCGGGACGGATTTTCTTTTCCTGCTCGCCGCCGTAGATAATAGGCTTAATGTGCGTGCCCTTTTTTATATAAATCAAACCCGAGCCTTTCGGACCGTGTATCTTGTGAGAAGATACCGTGAGTAGGTCAGCACCGATTTTGTTCGGCTTAACGGGTATTTTTCCGAAAGCCTGTACTGCATCGCAGTGAAGAAGTGCAGGCGATGACTTTATTTTTATAATACGTTTTATGCTTTCAACGGGGAAAACAGCACCCGTTTCGTTGTTTACCATCATTACAGAAACTAATACAGTATTGTCATCAATAGCATCCGCAAGCTGTTCCTCGGTGATATATCCGGTGCTGTCGGGCGAGATATACACGACCTCAAAGCCTTCTTTTTCCAGCTGCTTACAGCTTTCATAAACCGATGAATGTTCAACTGCTGTGGTAACGATTTTATTTCCGATACGCTTTTTCGCTCTTGCCGCACCGAACACTGCAAGGTTGTTGGCTTCTGTGCCGCCGCTTGTAAAAAACAGTTCTTTACAATCTACTCCCAGCAAATCGGCTAATATCTTGCGGGCGGCGGTAATCTCCCTTTCTGCCTCCAATCCCTTGGAATGAAGTGAGGAAGGGTTTCCGTATACATTGTTGATAATATATGTCATTTTTTCGATAGCCTCGGGACAAATCCGAGTTGTTGCACTGTTGTCAAGATAAATCTCCACTCGGATACACCTCCACGATAAACTTAATCTAACAAACCAATTTTTATTATACTACATTTTTGTTACAAAATAAAGCGTTGTAACCGCAAAATTTGTAATTTTACAATTTGTTTTAAATACTTGTTAATTTTGCCAATTTGCTTGTGCGGTATGGCGAAACAGTTAGTAAGTACCGTGTATATTATTTCACAAAATTGAAATAATAGCAATATCCAAACACAACAAAAAAGAGGTAATATTAATGAAAATATCTCAAAAAGAGTACTCAAGGCTTACCGACCAAAAGTCACCGAACAGCAAGACTTTTCGAAATTGTGTATGTGCTTTTTTTGTAGGCGGTCTAATTTGTACGATAGGGCAGGGGCTTGTTAATCTTTACATGTACCTTGGTGCGACGGAAACGAATGCAAGAACATGGACATCAATATCGCTTGTTTTTGTGGGTGTACTTCTTACGGCGTTGAAGGTTTATGATTCAATCGCCAAACACGCAGGTGCAGGTACGCTCGTGCCGATTACCGGTTTTGCAAATTCGGTCGCTTCACCGGCGATAGAATTCAAGTCAGAGGGATTTATTCTCGGTCTTGGTGCAAAGATGTTCGTAATCGCAGGCCCCGTAATCGTGTACGGAACATTAGCAGGGTTTGTTTACGGAGTTATTTACTGGATATGCAGTATGTTTTGATATATAAATAAATGGGTCTGCACTCGGTTAAACCCGTTTTGTGCAAATGTTCTTTATTATAATCCATGACATATTTGGCAAGGCTTTAATAAAAAGCGACGGTAAGCTGAATACCGCCGCTTTTTGTTATTGTAAATTTATATATCCTCAGTATCGCCTTTGTCTTTTTCGGACATTTCAGCCTTCAATGCTTCTATTTCAGCCTTAATAGCCTCGATATCCTCAGATTTGCTCTCTTTCTCTTTTGAATAAGAGCGTTCCAAAAGGATAAAGGCTATAATAACGACTGTTACAACGCATAACGGGTTTTGCATTAAGGTAATGACATAACCCATTTTCGGCAGAATCGCAATTACCTTTCCTTTGATTCTTTCTTCGTCGAAGTTGGGGTCGGAAACATTGTTTGCATCGCCTTTAGTGGTGACGGTTGTGTCGTTAATACCGATAATTCTGTGAGTTATCAAAGTATTTTCTTCGTCCAAATAAGTTACAATATCGCCCTCCGAGTAGGAATCCTGTTTTTTGATTATAATCAAATCATTCACGGAGATTGTCGGTTCCATACTGCCCGACAGAACGACTGCATGGCCGTAGCCGCCCGGCATGGGCAGCTGTTCATGTAAAACGAACCTTGCATTGAGCAAAAATATACTGTAACCGATAAGAATTGATACGAACAAGAACCAGAGAATTCTTGCCGCAATGTTTAAAGCTTTCTTCATTATTTCAAATTAACCCTTTAATCATCGTTTGATTTTTTCTTGATTATCATCATAGCGGCAATAAGAACGGCACATACAGCGAATATGCCGATTACCAACGCAACCTTTCTTCTGTCACCCGTTGTTACAAGGCTTATTATATTGTTGATTGGCGAAGTGCTTGATGTGCTTGATGAGGAAGAGGTAATCTTTGAAGAAGTCGTTTGAGAGGATGTAATTTTAGATGATGTAGTATCAGAATCTGTGTCACTGTCCTTATCACTGTTAGAATCCGTTGATATGTCCGTAGCAGTGTCTGTGTCGGTCACGGAATCGGTGTCCGTAGCCGTGTCTGTGTCAGTTTCGGAATCGGTATCCGTAGATGTGTCTGTGTCGGTTACGGAATCAGTTTCCGTAGCCGTGTCTGTATCTGTTTCGGAATCGGTGTCCGTAGCAGTGTCTGTGTCGGTTACGGAATCGGTGTCAGTAACAGTTTCTGTATCGGTGTCGGTATCTGTTGTAGTGTCGTATTCTGCAATAATGCTTATATTGATGTGACAAGGAATTTCTTCGCTTTCGGCGGTATTGCCAAGGAAAGTGTCATAGCTGTCCGAACCGTTTTCAAAATCCCATTTCCATCTAACAGTATATTGCTTTTCGTTGTTGGGGGAGATAGAACCGATATCGTTTACTTCTGTAAAATCGGCAAGAGTTGTCCAGTTGTTTCCCGAAATTATTTCCCCTGTGCTGTCGAGAATTTGTAATTGAATAGGTATCTCGTAAACGCTGTCATTGCCGCCTGTTATGTTTAAGGTGTATTTTACATCGAAATCCTTGCTGTTTTGCAAGCTGAAGGTATAATCATTAGATGTTCCGGGAGCGATAACATTGTTGGCTTCGCCCGTTCCGTCGGATTTCACGGCATCATCATTGTGCTTGAAGATATCAATTTGAGCCTTGGTAGACCATATATTTGAGCTTTCCGAAATATCAACCTTATCCGACGCAGTATATGAGATATTTGCACCTGTTAAATCTCCGTCATTTTGAGCAAGAGCGGAGTTTTGAGTAATACATATTAATGTATCGGATTCGGGACTTTGCGAAGATGAAAAGCCTACGTTAATTGAAATAATTCCGCTCAACAGCACAAAAGTGAGCAAAATGGCGGCAACGCTCCAAATTTTTTTGCTCTTTGATTTATGTTTGTTGTTTGAATTATGCTGTTCTTTCATAATACCATTCACCTCGCATTTTAGTGTTGCGGTTATATATTCAAACAAACCAACCGCCGAATATTAGACGGTTGGTTTGTTTATGATTATCGCATACTGCTATCGACGCCGAGCGGATGACGGATGAAGCCTAATTTCGATTAGCTTTTTGTCGATAGGCGGTATAAATTTTGAAAATTAATCTATCTGAGTTACGGTGATTTCGAGCTCGAACGATGTTTCGAGGTTGTAGTCTGTACCTTCAACAGGTGCCTTATATGTATTTGCAGTTGTAGTTGTTGTATCAAGCTTTACAACAGTATCTGCTAGAGCGTCACCTGCCATCAGGTCACCAAGGATTGTGTCGGCACCGTCGTTGATACCATCGTATGCCCATTTCCAAGTAAGAACAGAACTGCCCAGATTGCTAGCAAGGTCAGCATGTGCGTCATAGGAGCTGTTATAATTGCTTTCAATGTTACGTATAATTGCATTTAAAGAGTCAGCAGATGTTGTTCCGTCTGTGTATGAAAATAAGTCGTTAGTGCTTTCCCATTTATAAACAACCGGATAATAGCCTGTATCGGCAACAGTAGCTGTGTCGCTGAGCTTGTAATATGTTACACTATTATCATATGTTTCTGCCAATGTGTACTCTTCTGTTGTATCATCATACTCATAGAGGTCACCGGAGGCAGCGAAGTTAGCTGCTGTTATCTTTTTCATTTCAGTCATAACACCATAAGTACCGCCTTTAAGGTAAATACTTTCAGCATTGGCAGTAGACGTTATCTTAACATCAACTTCGGGCGTGCCTGTTATACCAAAGCCTAAGCCTGTTTCGTTCTTTGTACCCGGTGCTACAACATTTTCTCCTGTTGTGGAAACCTGTACAGTACCTGTATTGGCATTACCGGTATAAGCAATAATTGTGTTGCCGTCTGCTGCTTTAGAATACTCCTCACCGTAAAGAGAACCGTCTGCAGAAACGGTAACTCCGAACTTTGCAACTCTTGCACTGTCCTCTGCTTCTCCGCTTGTTGTGTACTTAGCGAATGTTCCTGCTGTCATGGAGGTTGTGAGCATTGTTGCGAGCAAGAGTATACCTGCCGCACGCAAAGGCTTATTATTCTTTTTCATAAAATCAAACTCCCTTCAATTCGTTTATATCTTGTTTTTTAATATTCCTACTGCTTGTTTTCTGAATTTTTACCTGCCGCATTTTCCTGCTTCAAGCGTTCAAGTTCTGCACGGAGCATATCTGCTTCCGCCTGTGATTTTGCATTGATACGCTTGCGTCGAACAGTGTCGTAGATAACGAAAAGTGCCAACGGTACAATTACGCAAACCACCAATCCCGGAACAGTCTGCATAAATAGGGCAACATCGCCCAAATAAGGAATTCTCGTTTGATACATTCCGACAATATCCTCGGGATAAACATAATCGGCATCAACTGCGTTATTTGCGTCACCCTTGGTTCTGTAAGCAAGCTTGCCTTCCTCATCTTGAGTCACCTCAAGGATTCGGTGTGTTACAAGTGAACCGCCCGGTTCGCCGTCCCAGAAGGTTATTACGTCGCCCTCTTTTAAATTATCCGTATTTTCAACAGCTTGGCATATGATCAAATCTCCAACTTCGATACAACCGCTCATAGAGCCTGATTTTACCATAAGCGGAAAGTAACCGCCGATATTGGGAACATCACTGCTTTCTGTTGTTATGCCCTGAACGATAAGACATATATTCAAGGCTAAAATAGGAACGAGGATAATGCAGGCGATAACTCCGATTACGGAAAGTGCCTTGCTTGAAGAATTTTTTTCGTTATCAGCATCATTTTCCGACTGAGAAATTTTTGCTGAATTATTTTTCATAACATTTCCTTTCGTTTGAAAAAATCAAGAGGAATTATCCACGTTGACAATTCCTTATTTATAGTTTAGTCTACCATGCTTTGGTTTATATGTCAATATTATTAGAGCGATATGACAG
>JBGVDU010000208.1:0-1805 GCA_045119555.1 Acutalibacteraceae bacterium
TGTTATATAAAATATCAGCATGTTTGGTGAATATAACCAAATGTGAGCAGATTTTTTTGTTCGACAAAAATTTTATTGTGACTATTATGGTACATCAGATATGATATAATATTCTTAAATAATAAACATAAACCATTTTAACTATTAAAGGGACGATTTTTTATGGAATATACAGCACATAAAAGAGAAGCAGACGGCAAAGAGATTAATCAGCCTTTGACGGAGCACTTAAAAAATGTCGGTGAGCTGTGTGCAAAATTTGCCGAGCCTGTTGGGCTTTCCGAGTGCGGCAGAGTGACAGGCTTACTGCACGATATAGGAAAATATCAAGAGGATTTTCAGAAGAAGATAAAAGAAAATAAAAATATTCGTGTTGATCACTCTACTCCCGGTGCATTTGAAGCCTGTAAGCTTGGACTGAATATGTCAACCTTTTGCATTGCGGGACATCACGGAGGTTTGCCGAATATGGGCAATCGTACCGACACCTCGGACGATTATACGGTGTGCGGAAGATTAAAGAGGAAGGTGGGTGATTATTCCTTTTGGAAAAAAGAACAGCCAGATTTCACGGCAAATAATTCAATCGAACCACGCATGGAAAAGGATAACAAGCTTGAAATTGCTTTCTTAACAAAAATGCTTTATTCCTGCCTGGTTGATGCCGATTTTCTCGATACGGAAGCTTTCATGAACGATAAGCAAATTGAAAGAAATATCGGCACAAGCATGGAGGAATTGCTTGCTTCGCTAAATCAATATATCAAGCGTTGGGAGAAGCCGAACGGAAGGTTAAATGCTTTGAGAAGCGATATTCTGAACGAATGTATTAACGAGGGAAAATCAAATAAGCAGGATAAGCTTTTCACTCTGACCGTCCCGACAGGCGGCGGAAAGACGGTTTCCTCCTTGGCTTTTGCATTGAATTATGCCGTTGAAAACAAGAAGACCCGTGTGATTTATGTTGTTCCTTATACAAGTATTATCGAACAAAACTCGCAGGTTTTCAGAAATATATTGGGTGACAAAAATGTTCTTGAGCATCATTCAAATGTGAGCTTTGACGAAAATCACGATGAATTGAACGCAATGCAGCTTGCCTGTGAAAACTGGGATTATCCTTTAATTGTAACAACTGCCGTCCAGTTCTTTGAATCGCTTTATTCAAATAAGCCGAGCAGCTGCAGAAAGATTCATAATATTGCTAACAGCGTAGTGATATTTGATGAAGCACAAATGCTTCCCGTAAAATACATAAAGCCTTGCGTTGATGCAATGTGGCAGCTTACAAATTTATGCAATACGGCAGTTGTTCTCTGCACGGCAACTCAGCCGAATTTGGAAGGATTTTTTGATGAGTGTTCAAAATCGAAGGCTCATTTCAAGGAAATATCTTCGTCTGCAAGCAAATCGACGGAGGCATTTAAAAGGGTAAATTATGTCTGCGACGGCGAACTCGATGATGATGCCTTATCTGCAAGGCTTCTTGAGGAAAACGAGGTTTTGTGTATTGTCAACACAAAAGCACATGCCCGTAAACTTTTCGATTTCATAGGAGCATCACAGTGGCATTATCATCTTTCGACTTATATGCACCCGAATCACCGAAGAAAAGTTATCGAGGAGATAAAAAATTGTTTGGAGTACAACAAAGCTCACCCCGAAAATCCAAGGGTGTGCAGAGTTATTTCCACAAGTCTGACAGAAGCCGGTGTTGATATAGATTTCCCAACGGTTTATCGTGCCGTTTCGGGTATTGATTCCATTCTTCAAGCAGGCGGACGCTGTAACAGAGAGAGCAAGCA
>JBGVDU010000209.1:0-2312 GCA_045119555.1 Acutalibacteraceae bacterium
GAAAAACTGATGGCGAAAAATAATATTAAATACGAAAAGTGCAGTAAAGCAGGAACTACCGTTTATGCCGCTGTTGACGGAAAATTCGCAGGATACATGCTCATTTCCGATGAAATCAAAGCTGACAGCAAAACGGCAATTTCGGGAATCAAGAAAATCGGAATCAAGAAAACGGTTATGCTTACGGGTGATAACAAGGAAATTGCAAAATCAGTTGCGGATACTCTCGGTTTAGACGAGTATTTCGGAGAGCTTCTCCCCGACCAAAAGATTGAAATGCTCGAAAAGCTTGACGGTGAAAAAAGTGACAAGGGCAAGCTTGCATTTGTCGGTGACGGTATTAACGATGCTCCTGTGCTTGCAAGAGCAGATGTAGGAATAGCGATGGGCGGACTCGGCTCCGATGCCGCTATCGAAGCCGCAGACGTTGTGCTTATGACAGACGAACCGTCTAAGCTGATTGACGCAATCTCCGTTGCAAAATATACAAAAAAAATAGTTACTCAAAATATCGTTATAGTTTTGATAATTAAAATTTTGTTCCTTATCCTCGGAGCATTCGGCGTTGCAGGAATGTGGGAAGCTGTATTCGGCGATGTTGGTGTAATGATTATCGCTGTAATTAATGCTATGAGAATTTTGAGGAAGTAAATTTAATAACATTCATTTAAAAACAAACTCCCCTAAGCGTTTAAAAATACTTTAGGGGAGTTTTTGTCTAAAAAAGTAGGATTTATGAATACTGACATTTATTTGAAAGAAACAAAATTGTTAAATTATTCCGCAAGCGAAATTCAGAATCTTATAACTGCAAAAAAATGGAATACACTTAACGAGTATGATAAAATTAAAGAAATATACAACTTTATCAGAGATGAAATTCTATACGGAAACAACACTGACGACAATGTCACTGCAACAAAAGTTTTAAAAGACGGCTTCGGACAATGCAACACTAAGGGCACTCTTTTTATGGCACTTCTAAGAGGTGTCGGTATTCCGTGCCGTGTACACGCATTTACAATTAATAAAAAGCTTCAAAAGGGTGTTATGAACGCAGTAATTTACTCGCTTACCCCTATCAATATCTTTCATAGCTGGGTTGAAGTTTTCTACAACGGAAAATGGTACAATCTTGAGGGAATAATTCTTGACAAAAAATATCTTTTGGCTTTACAAAAAAAGTTTTCAGACTGTAAAGGAAGCTTTATCGGCTACGGTGTTGGAGTAAAAAACTTTAAAAATCCTATTATTGATTGGAACGGAAACAATACTTATATACAAAAAGAAGCCATTAATAACGACTTCGGGATATATCCGTCACCTGATGATATGCTTGCAAAACATAATCAAGAAATGAATGGTATAAAAAAATTTTTTATCGGAACATCGGGCGACATTTAATGAATATCAATGTTAGAAAAATAAGAGAGTCCCTCTGATACCCCCCCAACCGCTATACGGTTTAGTATATAGCGGTTGGGGTTTTAGTTTAGTGAACTATATTATTTCTTCACATTAAAAGCATTCATGCCTGGGTATACGGCACTCTCGCTGAGTTTTTCTTCAATTCTAAGCAATCGATTATACTTGGCCACACGCTCGGAACGGCTCGGAGCACCTGTTTTAATCTGGCAAGTGTTGAGAGCAACTGCCAAATCGGCAATAGTTGTATCCTCCGTTTCACCCGAACGGTGTGAGGAAATTGCTGTGTAACCTGCCTTATGAGCCATCTTAATTGCTTCGAGAGTTTCCGAAACGGAGCCAATCTGATTAAGTTTAATTAAGATACAGTTACCGCAGCCAAGCTGAATACCTTTTTCAAGTCTTTCTGTATTTGTAACAAAAAGGTCATCGCCAACAAGCTGAACCTTGTCGCCCAATGCGAATGTAAGCTTCTGCCAACCCTCCCAGTCTTCTTCATCGAGAGCATCCTCGATAGAAATAATCGGGTATTTTTCAACAAGACCTTTCCAGTGCTCGATAAGCTCCTCAGACGTAAACCTCGTGCCTGCCTTAGGAAGAACGTATTCGCCCTTCTTTGAGCCCTTCCATTCACTCGAAGCGGCGTCCATAGCAATCATAAAATCTCTGCCGGGCTCATAGCCTGCGATTTTAACAGCCTCAAGAATATACAGGATAGCTTCTTCGTCACTTGCAAGGTCCGGAGCAAAGCCGCCCTCATCACCCACCGAGGTGGCAAGTCCCTTTGACTTCAATAAGCCTGCAAGTGCGTGAAAAACCTCAGCACACCAACGCAAGCACTCTTTAAATGACGGTGCACCAACGGGCATAATCATAAATTCCTGAAC
>JBGVDU010000210.1:0-4517 GCA_045119555.1 Acutalibacteraceae bacterium
AACGAGAACTACATTTATGCCTACAAGCTTGAGCAATGCGATATCACTCATAACGGCACTTTTCAGCTCTTCGTTAATCATAGCGTTTCCGCCGTACTTAATAACCACAGTACGACCGTAGTATTTTTGAATATATGGCAACGCCTGTATAAGGACGTGAGCCTTTTCTTCATTAGAAAGATTCATTTTTACTCTCTCCCAACTGTATCAGCTTCTGTAATCGCCGTTGATTCTAACATAATCGTAAGTCAAATCACAGCCATATGCCTCTGCATAGCACTCGCCGTCGTTGAGATTTATCTCAATCTCAATTTCCTTTTCGCTGAGCACCTCTTTTGCGATTTCCTCACTGAATTCAATTCCTGCACCGTTTTTGCAAACCTCTACTTCACCTGCACTTGACTTAAATGCAACATCAACAAGATTAACGGCTACATCACAGCCCGAATAACCGATTGCACAAAGAACTCTTCCCCAGTTAGCGTCTGAGCCGAACATTGCGGCCTTTACAAGACTACTGCAAATTACGGATTTCGCAACGCCCTTAGCCTCAAGAACTGTTTTTGCACCCGAAACACTGCACACGAGAAGCTTCGTTGCACCCTCGCCATCTGCGGCAAGCTTTTTAGCCATAGCTTTGCAGACCGTAATCAATGCGTCCGTGAAGGTTCTGTAATCATCGTTCTTTTCGGTAATTTCTGCGTTCCCTGCCTTACCGTTTGCAAGAATCGCAAGAGTATCGTTAGTGGAAGTATCACCGTCAACGCTTACCATATTGTAGCTTTGCTCAACAGCCTCAACGAGAGCCGATTTGAGCATCTCTGAGGAAATAGCCGCATCGGTAGTTACAAAGCTGAGCATAGTGCCCATGTTTATATGAATCATACCACTGCCCTTGGCTATTGCACCGATTGTAACAGCTTTGCCATCAAGCTCAACCGTTACAGCCGCCTCTTTTCTTACGGTATCGGTAGTCATAATAGCCTCTGCCGCATCTGTGCCGCCGCTTACGCTGAGCATTTTTGCAAGCTCAGGCACATGCTTTTCAAACGGCTCAATCGGAATCGGCTGACCGATAACACCTGTTGATGCAACTATAACATCAGTCTTATTGATTCCCAATGAATTTGCGGCAAGCTCACAAATTCTTTCAGCCTTTGCTTCGCCGTCCGCATTGCAGGTATTTGCATTGCCTGAATTTACGATTACAGCCTGTGCCTTACCGTCGGCAATGTTTCTCTGTGTGAGAGTTACAGCGGAGCTTTTAACAAGATTTCTTGTAAATACAGCCGCCGTATTGCACTGCACGTCACTTGTGATAAGTGCAATATCTTTTTTTGTTGTGTTGCTCGACTTAACACTGCCGCATACAGCCGCCGCTGTGAAGCCGAGTGGAGATGTTACTGTACCGTTTTCAATAAATTTCATCTTCATCAATCCTTTAAAATCAGAATGCAGGCGGTGTCATAAGAAGTCCTGCTGTTTCTTCCAATCCAAAAATAATGTTCATATTCTGAATTGCCTGTCCTGCCGCACCCTTAACCATATTATCAATAGCAGAAGCGGCAACGAAGGTACCTGTTCTCGGGTCTGTGAATACAGAAACATCACAGTAATTTGAATACTTGATGTTGTGAATATCCGCAACCTGACCATCGGGGAGCAAACGAACGAACGGCTCATTCTTGTAGTAGTCCTCATAAGCCTCTCTGATTTGCTCCTTTGTAACGCCGTCCTTCAAGCGTGCGTAACAGGTGGCGAGAATACCTCTGTTCACGGGCAAAAGATGCGGAACGAAGGTAATCTTAACATTTTCCTCACCGCTCAGCTTGCAAAGGGTCTGCTCAATTTCAGGTGTATGGCGGTGTGTTGCTACCTTATACGGGTGGAATCCCTCGTTGAGATCGGGGTAATGTGTGCCCTGTGAAAGACCTCTTCCCGCACCCGTAACACCGCTCTTGCAGTCTGCGATGATGCCTGTCATTTCAATAAGTCCGTTTACAACAGCCGGAGCAAGTGCAAGCGGAACACAGGTTGTATAGCAACCCGGATTTGCGATAAGCTTTGTATATTTAATCTTATCTCTGAAAAACTCAGGCAAGCCGTAAACTGCCTGCTTGTGCAAATCCTTATCCAAGAATTCTCCGCCGTACCACTCGTGATACTCGTCCTCGCTTTCAAGACGGAAATCCGCACCCAAATCAATGAAAGCCTTTCCGTTTTTTATGCACTTTGCACCGAGCTCCTGCGAAAGTCCGTGCGGAAGTGCGGCGAAGATAACATCACTCTTTTCTACAACGGAATCCGAATTTTCGCAAACCATATCGTTAATTCCCAAATAAGCAGGATAAACATCACTTAGCTTTTTACCCTCAAAAGAAACGGAGCTTACAGCCACTACCTCAGCATTCGGGTGACCGTTAAGCAGTCTTACAAGCTCTGCACCTGCATAGCCTGTTGCACCTACTATTCCGCATTTAATCATTCTAATCAACTTCCTCTAAACATCTAATTATACGATTTTTTCATTAAAATTTCGCCCAAGCCTTAGGCTCTGCAAGCTAACCTCTACGCACCTGCGGTGCTGAAAGATTTTTTTGCAAATCACTGTTTTTTTAAAGGCTAAAATGCAAAAGGTTAATTGTATTTATTCAAAATTTCTTCGTTTAAAAATATTTAAGCCTCAATAAGCTTTCTCACACGCTCAACCTGTGCTCTTACGTTATCGGGGCTTGGTCCGCCGATAGGTGAACGCTCGTAAGCACATTTCTCCAAGCCGATAGCCTCATACACGCCCTCATCGAATACATCGCAAATCTTCTTGTACTCGTCAAGCGGCAGTGTTTCGAGTGTTAAATCCATTTCAATACACTTTGCAACAAGCTCGCCCGTTGCCTTGTAAGCATCTCTGAAAGGCAAACCTTTCTTTACAAGATAGTCTGCACAGTCAGTAGCGTTGATAAATCCGCCGGCTGCGGCTTTTCTCATATTCTGCGGAAGAACCTTCATTGTATCGAGCATCGGAGTAAATGCTGTCAAACACATTTTAACGGTGTCAACTGCATCAAAAATAGCTTCCTTATCCTCCTGCATATCCTTGTTGTAAGCAAGAGCGATACCCTTCATAACAGTAAGCAATGTTGTAAGGTCACCGAATACTCTGCCCGACTTACCTCTTACAAGCTCTGCAATATCGGGGTTTTTCTTTTGCGGCATAATGCTTGAACCTGTTGAGAAAGCATCATCAAGCTCTACAAACTTAAATTCCCAGCTGCACCACATAATGATTTCTTCCGAAAATCTTGAAAGATGAACCATAATAATCGACAGAACGGAAGCAAGCTCAATGCAGTAATCTCTGTCGGAAACACCGTCAAGGCTGTTATTTGTAATTCTTGCAAAGCCGAGCAAATCCGCCGTGATTGTTCTGTCAATCGGATAAGTCGTGCAAGCCAAAGCACCACTGCCAAGCGGCATTTCGTCCATTCTTGCCTTGCAGTCTTTTAGTCTGGACAAATCACGCAGGAGCATTTCGGCATAAGCCATAAGATGATGACCGAATGTAATCGGCTGTGCTCTCTGCAAATGAGTATAACCCGGCATAACTGTTTCTGCATTTTCATAAGCCTTATCGCAAATAACCTTAACCAAACCTGTAACCAATTCGGAAATTTCGTCAACCTGTTTCTTGAGATAAAGCTTAATGTCAACGGCAACCTGGTCATTTCTGCTTCGTGCTGTATGCAAACGCTTGCCTGTGTCGCCAAGTCTGGCTGTTAATTCACCCTCGATGAATGTATGAATATCCTCCGCCTCGGGGTCGATTGTAAGCTTGCCGTTTTCGATATCGGCAAGAATGCCCTTTAAGCCCTCTCCGATAGCGTCTGCATCTTCCTGAGAGATGATGCCGCACTTACCGAGCATAGCTGAGTGGGCAATACTTCCCTCTATATCCTCCTTGTACATTCTGCTGTCAAAAGATATGGAGGAATTAAAATCATTGGTAGTTTTGCTGAGAGCCTTTTGAAATCTGCCTTTCCATAACTTCATAATATAGACCTCCTAAACAAATCCTATAAAACGGTTTACGGGAGGGTGAAGAAACACCCTCCCACAGAGTTTATAGGTTATGCTTTATTAAATTGCAATAAATTGTAAATTAATAACCCTTCTTCTTAGCCTGAACCTTGATCGGCAAACCGAAGAGGTTGATGAATCCTGCGGAATCGTTCTGATCGTAAACCTCGTCCTCATCAAATGTAGCAATTTCCTCATCATAGAGTGAATACGGTGATGTAACGCCTGCATCAATGATGTTGCCCTTGTAAAGCTTGAACTTAACTTCACCTGTAACAGTCTGCTGTGTGGAATCAACAAATGCAGAGAGAGCCTCACGCAAAGGTGTGTACCACTGACCGTAGTAAACAAGCTCAGCAAAACGGTTAGCTACGTTCTGCTTGTAGTGGAGTGTATCTCTGTCAAGGCAGAGCTCCTCAAGCTTGCTGTGAGCGGCATAA
>JBGVDU010000211.1:0-1325 GCA_045119555.1 Acutalibacteraceae bacterium
CGCCTAATTGACATAGGGGGTGTAGGGGGATATTTCCAAATTAGGCAATATACCCCTACTTAGCTTTTGCCTACTTTTGCCGAACAGCAAAAGTAGGTGCCCTGCCCCGGCAAGAGGGGCAACGGTAGAGTAAATAGAGAACAGATTTTAAGCAAAGCTTAAAATCATAAATCGGCGAAAGACAATCCAACCGTAAACAATAAAACAAAACAATTCTCAAAGTATCTGACGAGTATAGCCGTCAGATACTTTGGGGAGAACCACTGTCAGCAGGTTCTCCCCATTCAAACCGCATGAAAATGCAAAAAATTCCTTAGTGCCCCACTCCGCTGAGTGGAGTATAAGGGAGTTTCGCTCACTGCGGTGAGCGACCAAAGACGCTGTCTTTGGAATCTGCAAGCTTTTGAAAAAGCTTGAGCAAAACTTTAAATAAGAAAAAATTTAATTAAATAAAAAATCCATCGTGCCGATAGGCACAAAAAGGAGTGCTCTTCATGACCTTGTTGGATTCCCAAAAGGGAAATACATATATAATAGAAAAAATAAACCTCGACTCGAGTGTTATGCACCATTTTGAAATCCTCGGTATGACTAACGGTGTTAAAAAAACCGTTATCAATAGGAAGAAAAGCGGCTGCGTAATATTTAAACTCAGAGGAATACGTTATGCCGTCGGTAAAGAGTTTGCATACGGTATTACCGTAAGGAGGGATGACAAATGACAGGAAAGGAAATTAACGTTGCGTTTATCGGAAATCCGAATTGCGGAAAAACAACGCTTTTTAATGCCTATACCGGTGCAAAGCTGAAGGTCGCAAATTGGCCCGGCGTTACGGTGGAGAAGAAGGAGGGGGCGTTTAAGTACCATGATAATTCATACCGTCTTGTTGACTTGCCCGGTATTTATTCGCTTACATCATATACAATGGAGGAAAAGGTTTCGAGAAAATATATTCTCGGCACTGAGGTTGATGTAATTGTAGATGTAATTGATGCTTCGAGCCTTGAGAGAAATCTTTACCTTGCACTCCAGCTTATCGAGTTGGGAAAGCCCGTTGTTTTGGCTTTGAATATGATGGATATTGTAGAGGAACGTGGTATGGAAATAGATATTCACCGAATGCAGGAGATGCTCGGTGTTCCGATTATTCCCGTTTCCGCTCGTAAGAGAACGGGGCTGGATATCCTCATGCATGCCGTTTCTCATCACAAAAACAATGAGCGACACCGCTTGCAGCATCATCACGAAAGAGGCAATCATTCTCATGACCACCATTCGGAGCAGGCTGTCGTTTATTCCGATGATATTGAGGACAAGATTGATT
>JBGVDU010000212.1:0-1513 GCA_045119555.1 Acutalibacteraceae bacterium
TTCTTTCCAAAAAAATATTCGCTTTTATCACACAAAAAATTCGCCTTTATTCCACTCGTTCTTACATCATGTATTGGTAAGCTTTTCTTTGGTTTCATGCACTTTCCGTCCTTCAACGGCTGTTTTAGCGAAACAATACGCACCAAAGTACCTTGTTCGTCAAGCTCCAAGCCATAGGAAACTTCGATTTTGCTCCAGCCGGGTCTGTCAACCTTGCCTTGCTCCACAAGTGTTTCATACAAGCTTACAAGAGATTGAAGTATCATTTACCTTAACACCTCACAATTCGTCAAATCAATTACACCGTCTTTCAAAACCGCATTAAAGTACATAGGCTGAATATTCTTTGGGTCAGAGTAATCCATGTCATAGAGCATAAGCCCCAAATTTTCGGTTTTTCCGACAAAATCGCTGTGCACGGGAACCGTATCAAACTCCCAAAGTCTAAACCTTGCGGGAAATTCTCTGCAGCCGAGATACGGCTGATGATAACACTGCCCCTTGCTTAGTCTTCTTTTGGTCATACTCTGAAATTTACCTTCATTATCTGTTTCGTTTGCATTGTCGTTCATTTCAAAATGTGCTTCGATTACATAATGAACATTTTTAAGCACCGTCGCGGCTCTTTGAACGATATCCGCTTTCGCATCAATGTACAAATCTGTGGGCTTGCCCATCATAGCAGTTTTTGCCTTTGTATGAGATACCTTGGACTTAACCTCGTTTCTGCGAATATTCGTATATTGAATCGGACTCAAAACGTAAATGCGGTCAATCTTCCATGTCATTCCTGGGTGCCACATTATCGCCTCCACTATTCCTCTCGCCGCCGAAGGTGTCATTACGGGATAACTCATACGTTCTATCTTTAGTTCAGGGCGATTGTAGGAGGCATAATCACCCCAAACCTCCACCTTAACGCTCATAAATATCACTTCCTTTTATAAAATTGTACTAAATTTTAAAAATATTTTCATTATTTGTATCAGTATACCACAAATAATTCTTATATTCAAGAAAATTTATCAAAAATTAAAGAAAAATATAACTTTAATAAATATCAATATCAAAAAATTAATTTATAAAAACCAGTCACGATTTGTCAAAAGTCAAGAAATATACCGCTGCCCAAATCCGAATCGGGTACTTTTATGCCAACACTGCTGTCGTAGAGAGCTTTATCGGCAAGAATATAAAATCCGTCCTTTGTCACCTCCAAAGCTGAAGATTCCATCAGTCTGTCAAACTCATATTTGTAAACATTTACACAAAAACCCTGCAATCTTCTGAATAACTCCCGACGGCATTTTCCCTCTCTCAGTTGTGCAATATCTTCTTGATTTTCCTCTGTGGGAATATATATCGCTATTGTATCGTTATCTATCATTTTAAAATCACGGGCAACCTGCTCAAAGCTGAAATTTCCTTGATTCTCAAGGATTTTCTTTTCGTCAAATGCGTTCTCGGCTACCTTATATTTGTAAAGCCTTTCAAAATAATATGAAATCGCTTC
>JBGVDU010000213.1:0-3121 GCA_045119555.1 Acutalibacteraceae bacterium
GCCGATACACCTGCAATCTCAGAGAAACCAAACACTGAGCGTGAAATCAAATTCGGCAAATACCGCCACTACAAGGGCAAGGAATACGCTGTTTTGGCAATCGCAAAGGATTCCGAAACGCTTGAGAAAACAGTCGTTTACAAACAGCTTTACGATGACGGAGCAATTTGGGTTCGCCCTGCAAAGATGTTTACCGAGGATGTAGAGGTTGACGGAAGAAGAGTTCCGAGATTCGAGTACATCGACAATGACGATAATATAACTAAGGTTTGATTTTTTAATCAAGCATTTAAAAACTGAGTGTCAATATCTATAAAAATATTAAAGCCAAACAATGTTTATTAATTCCTCTTGAATTATAAACGCTGTTTGGCTTTTTGTTTTTGTATTTATAAAATCCCGTCAAAAAACAGTTTTAAAAACAAGCGGCTCTTCGCTCGGCTTATTTTCCGAAAATTCAACTGCGGAAAGAAAAATCTCTTCGGCTTCCGTTACAGCTTCCTTATTATCAGTAAAAAGAACGGCTGTAACTTCTCCCTTATTCACAAAATCCCCCGTCTTTTTAGCAAGAGTAATCCCTGCACTAAAGTCGATTGAATCTCCCTTTTTCGTTCTTCCTGCACCTAAAATAACACTTGCAGTACCGATTTTTTCCGCATTCATTTTTGAAATATATCCGCTTGATTTTGATAAAACAGTGTGTCTGTATTTAGCCTTTTCAAACAAGTCCGTATTGTCAAGCATTGCCGTATCTCCGCCCTGTGCGGAAACAATTTCTTTAAGCTTTGCAAAGGCTTTGCCGCTGTCTATTGCTTCAATCGCAAGAGCTCTGCATTCCTCAAGAGATTTACCGCTTGTGAGCATAAACATATTTGCGGCAAGCTCGACGCTTACCTCGTACAAATCTCCCTTTTGCTCGCCCTTTAGGACTTTTACAGCTTCAATAACCTCCAGACTGTTTCCGATTGCATATCCGAGAGGAATGTTCATGTTTGTGATAACAGCCGCAGTTTTTCTGTTTGCCGATTTTCCGATATTCACCATTTGCCTTGCAAGGTGCTCTGCATCTTCAAGGGTTTTCATAAACGCCCCCGTACCTGTTTTTACATCAAGCACAATGCAATCACTTCCCGAAGCAAGCTTTTTGCTCATAATACTTGACGCAATAAGAGGAATACAGCTTACCGTTGCGGTAACATCTCTGAGTGCATACAGCTTTTTATCGGCAGGAGCAAGGTTGCCGCTTTGCCCTATCATACTCGCTCCAACGGTATTTACGCACTCTGTGAAGCGAGAAGGTGAAAGCTCTGTTTTAAAGCCTTTGATTGACTCAAGCTTATCAACCGTACCGCCCGTATGCCCCAAGCCTCTGCCGCTCATTTTTGCAACCTTTCCTCCGAGGGCGGCAACTATCGGAACAACGATAAGAGTAGTTTTGTCACCCACTCCGCCCGTTGAATGCTTATCAACCGTCACACCGTCCACACCAGACAAGTCGGCTTGCTCGCCCGATTTTGCCATTTCGAGCGTAAGCTCTGAAATTTCTCTGTCACTCATACCGTTAAGATAAATAGCCATAAGCAGAGCGGAAGCCTGATAATCGGGAATCCCTCCGTTTGTATAACCCTCAACGAAAAACGCAATCTCTTCACGGCTTAGCTCTTCGCCGTCACGTTTTTTAGCGATGATATCATACATTCTCAATTTATATCACTGTCCTTTTAAGGTTCGTAATATGAATACATAACAGTTGCGAGCGGAGGTACTGTATCCGTTTCTCCGCTTACCTCAACTTCTCCGTTTACAAACTTTTGGCAAACCTCTTCATAGAATTTTGCATTAAAACCGGTAAAATTCCATAATTCCTCGTCTGTCGAAATACCTATACAGCCGTTTTCAATACCAAGATTAAAATTCTTGGATTCATTGGAGGCAAGCCAATTTAAATCTGTATCAAATGCCGTTTCGATTGTATAAGAAAGAGCTTCAACAGTATCAAACATTACAGAAGAAAGCACTGTGTCACCATACTCGTTGTAGAGCCTTTCGCCGCATATAACCTTTTTCTCTGCACTCTTTGCAGAATTTACAACACCCTCGATTATGGTATCGTTGCATGCAAAAATAACTTCCGCTCCATTACCGTACATCTCCTTGGCAACGGACTCGGCTTTATTAATCTCAGCATCAATAAATGTATATTTAATCGAAACATCGTGTATTCTAAGCTCCTGAGTAGCGTCATCGGCACCCTGAACGAAGCCGTAAACGTAACGCATATTTTTGTCGTTATCACCGTCACCGATAAAGCCGAGTGTTGTGTATCCCTCCAAAACGGAGAAATAACCTGCAAGATAGCCAACCTGCTCTTCTTTAAACTTTATGCAATGAACATTATCTCCGAGCTTGCTGTCGGGCTGAGTGTTTACAAGCAAAAAGGATACATCCGGGTACTGCTCCTGTAAAGCGAGCACCGTATTTTTGAAGCTGTTTGACGGAAGAACAACAATTTCAGCACCATTTTCAATAGCCTTTGTAACCGTAATTTCGCCGTTGCTTTCTATATTGTCAACCGTGTAGTACTGATACGTTTTTGAGTTTGAATCGCCGTAAGCGATAATAGATTTCCAAAGATTCATATTCGTTTTGTCCTCTATACCGTTTGAATCGGTAATAAGGGCAAAATCACATTCTTTTTCACTCTGATAAACAGACTCGGTTGTTGAAGATAACTCCGAAACGGAATCAGACTGTGCCGACGATTCGGTAATTTCATCATTAGAGTTTGCAGCTTTTTCATCAAATATGCACGCCGTACAAGACAACGCAAGAACGAGTGACGCAAAAATCAAAGCGGCTTTTTTCATATTTTTATCCTCCTCGTTATGAAAAGATTTCTATCAATTCGCATCATATATAGAACGATTAGATTATATCAGTTATTTGTGAAAAACGCAACTCAGATTTTAATGCAAGCTTTCACAAGTGCGGCGGTTTTTATCCGTTTTTCTCCAAATCTTCCTTTGCAACTTTAAGCAGTCTTGAAATCCACTGCGGCATAATGCTTGGGTTGATTAAATACAGATTCTCCGCAACGGAAATGCTTTCATTCAAAATAATA
>JBGVDU010000214.1:0-18500 GCA_045119555.1 Acutalibacteraceae bacterium
ATAGACTTTTTGAAGTACACACTCTTTACACTTGCATCGTAAACCATCCATTCATCATTTTTAACAGCTGAGAACGGAGATGACGGAACAAAGCCTGTGTCTACGTCGTAAACATCTACTTTAGAAGCAACCTGAAATTCATTACGGATAAATTTTTCCATCTGTCCGCTTGTATATTGGTCTGCTGTAATCTCGCCCGTATCAGCTACGGTATTACGCACCATTAAGAAAACACTGACTATGGCAGTTGAGGCAATTGCAAGAATACATACAACCGCAATAAGCTCAATGAGAGTAAAACCCTTTTTACTCTGCTGCTTATATTTTTTGAAAAAATCTTTCAAATTCATTTTGTGCCATCCTTTCTTTATATTTTTTAAAATCACAGTCGTAAACCAAACACCGGCAGAGTAGCGGCTACATCTTTGAGCGGAATATAACGCCAAAGAAATGTCTGCCGCTATACCGGTGTTTAGTATTAAGCTTTAATCAACATAAGAGAATGGAGCAAAAGCACTTACTTCTACGCAGTCATAGGAATCGTTGTTGTTTATTCTTTGATAATAAACACGAACCGTAATATTCCAGCCTGCCTCCTGAACCTCCTGTAAGCTTACCGTGCCGTCAACAGCGTCTGTTGCGGAGGATGATACAGGGGCAATAATATACTGAATTTCGGGGTCTGTCCCTTCAACATAAGACGCAGGATCAGTAAAACTGCTGACATTTGTTACTTCGCCGATTAAATCCGTCTGGGGATCACTCGAATCGTTTGTAACCAATGCTATTGCAGATATTACATCAGCAGGCTCCGTTGTGCTGTTCGGGTCATGGCCCATCGCCGTAGTGATAATTTCATCTGCTATAAGCTGTGCCTTATCGGAAGCTTTTTCTTTGACGTTATCTGTGAAAACCATTTGTCTTGCAAATGCAACCGCATTAAGAATACCTACAACTACAATCGCAAAGATCATAATAGCAGCCATAGTTTCAACCAAAGTAAAGCCCTTTTTACTTTTTTTCATTCCGAAAAACTTATTCTTTAGCAACAAATTTTCCTCCTCTCAACTCGGAATCCAACTCATCAATAAGAATATAGTTGTTCTTCCAGTTAGGATCATTAAGGCTGATTTCAGCAGTAGTACCCGAACCTGTGTCATTGAAGATATAGGTTCCGTGAAGGATTGTATAGTCAGTACCCGATGAAGTCGTTACCTCAACATCTGTGTAGAATACAACAGTCTTAGCTTCGATAGTGAAATCGTAACCATTAAGCTTAAGATTATTAACTGCCATATTTACAATACCTGCTTCCAAAAGTACATCCTGGTTGAGTATCAGTGTATCGTGATCCTTGGCACCGTTATAACGGAAGCTTACATTCTTGCTTGCAGTACTCTTAGCGGAAATTTCGCCGCTGTAAACAATGCTGTCGCACATAATATCCTTATGAGTACCGTCGCTCAGATAGCAGGAATCCCATGTTGTGTAATCTGTACTTGAAGTGAGATTCATACCGTATCTGGTTGGGTTCGTGAAGAAGTTTTTAGCAGCCGTTGTGAAGAGGTTAATACCTGTCTTGCCTGTGAAATCTGATGAGAAGTTTGTGTAGCTGGCATTGATTGTGTAGCTACCTGCTCTGATGACATAACTCTCGCCGCCGCCTGTTACTGTTGTATCATACTTAAAGTAGAGCTCGAACTCCTTGCCTATTAAAGCGGACTCATGAACTGCCCACATTGCGGTAGAAGTGCCCTCTTTAATTTCATTTGTAGTGATTATAGTCTGTGCAGTTTCATCATAAGACTCAATAACGCCTGTTGCTGTATGATAAATATAGCTTGTGCCCGCAGTCAAAGTGAATTCCTTGCCTGCCTCCGGCTCGGACTGACCGTCTTGGAGAATAGCATATTTACCCGGCAATGTGAGTTTAAATACAAACGCATAGTAATCGGCTTGTGATGTATCCAAAATCTGATAACCTGTATCTACCCATGTTGACGAATCGCCGTCATTGAATACATTGATATTATTCTTGCCCCAAAGCCCGTTTCCTGCATCGTCTGACTGGTCGTCAACGATAAGCTTAACTGCATCGGGAGCAAGGATAGTTTCCGGAGATGCGATAATGTCATTGATGCTGGCTGCAAGTGCACGCAGACTGCCTGCATTCTGCAAGCTTGTATCCGAGTAAGCAGCCATGGCATTCTCATAAGCCGTCTTTAACTCGTTAACCCATCTTTCCTTATAAGTAATAATATCATCTCTGTATTCGCCCTCAGGGAATATATAGTCAGCATCGTCCGGATGAGCCGGATCCTCTTCTGCAATATAGATACGAGCATTGGTGATAGCATCCGAAAACTCTCTTGCTGCAGAAGCAAGGTCTGAATAGCTGTTGGAGCCGCTTACGGACCATTTACCCGAGGAACCGTGTTCCCAATAACTTTTAGCCGCGTTCATCTTGGATTCAAGCGATGACATTGTCTTCATACTGCCGATACCCGAATATTCACCTGTTGAAGAACTGTAAGAATATTTCTCGAATACCTTTGATTCGTTATATGCCGAACGAGCCTCCTGGAATGCGTACAATGCCGCTGTCTTCGGGTGGAGGAAGTATGTGAAGCTTGTTGCACCCTCACCGTCAGCCAAGATTGCATACTCACGGTTATCGTTCTCTTCACCTGTTAGGTAAAGAACGCCTGTTTTTGCCGTAATAGAGCTGAGCTTATCCTTATCATTCTTAATTACACTACCGTCACTGCATGTAGCATTGTAATCATAGAATACAAAGTAAGCGTATTTACCTGAATCAAATGTAAACTGATAATAATTGTTATCTGCATTTGAGGAATCAATATATACTTCTTCTACTGTTGAAGTACCAATACCGTAAGCATAGCAGTAAACCTTACTTGACCAGCTGGACGGCTTATTGAAATATACAGAAACCTTACTGTCTGATGTGGTATCAACCTTACCGGTGTCTGTATTGTAGGTATATACCTTTGTGTTGCCGTCTGCATCCTTGTAAATATAAAGTGGCTGGTTATAATAAGTATCTGACTTTACAACATCTGTCGGAATGGAGTTACTTGAAATAATGCTTGTAGATGTTGATGTAACACCCTTGATATTCTTGATTGTATATGATGTTGAAGCATGAATCTTATATGTGTACCAGCTCGGAGTATAACCGCCGTAGCTGTGAGGTGAAGTATCACCGTTGTAGTAATAACCGTCTGATGTAAATACAGCACCGCCACGGTTATCCATGTTTGTAGCAAGTCCGCCCTTAACCTCACTCATAAGTGCAAAGTGATTTTCAAGGAGAATACCCTGCTTATTCACACCGCTTGAGTCGCCCTTGTTTTGAACAATCAAATAGCTGTATGAAGCAGATACAGGGGTGTAGTAATATCTCTCGCCCTGGTAATCAACATAATTCGAGGAATTAAAATGAACTGTACCGCCCAAATATGACTTTTCTGTATCATAGCTTGAATAGCAGTAAGCAGAAAATGCGTATTTACCTGATGAATCGGGGTCTCCCGTTACAAGCATTTTAAGCATCTTAACCATCGGAACGTCATAATAGTTTGTCTGGCTTGAGCCTACATAAACCATTTCTGCTGTTTCGCTGAAGTTTGTTACAGTATAAGCATAGTGAGAATACTCTGTGCTGTCACCCATTGTCCACAACACACCGTGACTGTCGGGTGTTGATGTTTTCGGGAAGAATATCGGGTTCGTAATCGTTACAAACATAGAAGCATCAATGCTTTCTGTGTACTCATAGCCTGCCGTACCGTAATATGTCATATCCATATTGCTGAAATACATATATTGTGCATCAGTCGGAACGTAAGCCCATACTATGTCTGTGCCCGATGTCATGCTGACCTCTTCGCAATACAAGCCTTCACGATCAGTAAAATATGTAACATAAACAGAGGTCCACGGAGTTGTAAAGTCTGTTTTCTGTGTAGCATCATTTACATTTACAAGCTGATTGTTATAGAAACCAACATACTTATAAGTATATGTAGAATGGTTCGGATCGTAAGGTGTAAAGGAGTATGTAATTCTTGACTTGTCGGGTTCAAGAGGATTTACCGTAAATGTAATTACAACATCACTGGTTTCTGACAATGTATAGCTGAATGCCGCCTTGTCACTGCCGTATGTTATACCCGAACCGTCAGCATCGCCCCAAGAATATTCGTAGTTAATTGTCTTGCCGTCAACAGGAGAAGGAAGCTCAGCTGCAGAGCTTATAACCTTAACTTCCTCAGTTCCGGGGTATCTGCGGCCGATGTCACACTTGTAGATTGTGTTGCCATCTGAATCCACACCGCTGAGAGTAAGCGGATATTCTATTGCTTTACTGTACTGATGACCGTCAGCCCAATCATTGTAAGTACCTACAAGATAATATGTACCGTCATCAACATCAACCTGATTTGCCTCGACGTTAATCTGGTGGGTATTCTCATTAAATCTAATTGTTATTGAGAACTTACTCGTTGTCGGATAAGAAGACAAATTAATTACATAGTTACCGTGGCTGTCTACGGCTTCGCCTGAACCGCCCCAAGAGCAAGTCCAACCGTTGTATGCTTCGAGAGTACCCTCGTCTGCAAGCTTTTCAACAATCTTAAATGTATAATTTTGACCGCCGTTAACGAGTGTAGGAGCTGTATATACAAAGTTGCAGTCGCCCTGGTCTTCCATATCATTCAAATTCTCATAATAGTGGTCGCTTGTGTCGCTGAGTCTGCCCCAGTTGTTAAGCCAGCCTATTACAGAATATGTTTTACCTGAGCTTCCACCGCCGCCCGAAGACAAGGAAACATCAATCGTCTTCCAAGCACTTTCAAAGGTAATGGTAGCATCCGTTACTTCCGAAACGGTGAAGGTGTAATTTGCTCCGCCGTTACCCCATGAATGGCTGCCTGAAGCATTGGACCACTCAATGTTGCCGCTGTCGCTGAGCTTCTCGATAACCTTAAATTCATAAGTTACGCCCGGCTGAAGTCCCGTATAAGTAATTTCATAAGTATTTGTACCGGTTTGAGTCATATCATCAATATTCTCATAACGGTTTTGACCTGCATCATTAAGACCCCAGTTATTAAATGTACCTGCAATAGCATAATCGCCCGCTGCACCGCTTGCCTCAACGTCTGCCAAAGTAGCGGCTGTGCTCTGAATGCCGAGCTTATCTGTGCTGCTGCTCTTAAGTGTAAGTACAGTAGGCTCTTCGTCCTCTCCGTCTTCTTCATCTTTCTCATAAGAAACCGTTGCTACTTCCACATCTGAATCCTCAGTTGTTTCTGTATCTGTATCTGTATCGGTAGATATGATTGTACCGGGTGTTGGAGGTGTAGCACCTGTAATAACCTCGGATGAATATTCGATTGTAGTTGTTACTGCACCGTTTACCGGCTGTTCGTTTGCCTTTACGTTAATTGTTACATAATCATCGGCATCTACATCGCCTGCGGAGTTAACAAACCAATCGTTAGCCTCTGCCTCTGTTCCGAAGGTAGCCACATTACCACTGCTGTCTTCACAAATAAACAGTTCCTTGACTACTTCTTTACCGTAGGCATTTTCGCTGATTGTTTCACCCTCATAATAATGGTATGTATTACCGCCTACTGTGACGGAATCATTCAAATTATTCGAGGTGTTACGCCACCAGCCGTAGCCTTCATAAGAAAATCCGCCGATTCCCTCGGAATCGTCATAAACCTCGGCTTTTCTGTAATGCACGGTTGCAGTGTCGTTCTTTGTATATACTGTGTACCACTTACCGGAGAACTGAGCGAACTCGTCTACATCTGCATGGTAAGTAGATTCAAACCAACGTGTAAGGTCGTCCACAGTAGAGTGACCTGACGTGTTTCGTGCGTCCAAAAGTCTGCTCTGGTTCAATGTAATATAAACATCGGCACCGTTTGCTTCGCCTGTTTCCTTCGGAACAGGAATACCGAAGAACTCCCATGACTGTGCCTCGTCACCGCTTGTACGAACAGCGTCCTTACGGGTAACGATAGCATTTACATACTCAATGCTTGTCTTTGTGCTGATTTCAATCTCATAAACATACCAACCGTTGCCCTCGTACTCCATGGCACCCGTAGGACCGTCTTCAGGATCCCACTCACCGGAGAACTTTATATTCGGATAATCCGAGTTATCGGACATTTTATTTACAAGAGAAGATTTACCTACTGCCGTAGGTGAATCGCTGGGATTCATTGTAGCACCCCAAACATAAAGGTAAGGCTCATTGTAGAACGCTTCGGACGTTCTTACATGAATACGCAGGTAACGTGTGTCACTTGTCGGGGAATAAACAATATTTCCCGTAAACGGAGCCGTTGTACCCGTGCCCGAAGGACGCATATCAAACTCCTTGGAGAGCTCGTACGCATCGTTCTCGCCGTACTTACAATAAGCCGTGGCAACAAGCGTGGAGCTTGTGTTTACGATTTCAACGTAAGTATCGGGGGCATCGTTCTTTAAATTCTGAACGGCCGTTTCGTCCAATCCCGCTGCGTAAGTGGAAGCATCGGTTTTGGTGATATACACCTTTGCACCGTCTGCAACCGTACTTGAGTTAAAGACCATTAACGCTTCACCGCCCGGCACACTGCTGTCTCTGCCGGGGATTTGGTCTGCATGCTGGCTGTAATACGACTCAGCAAACGCAATGGCACTTTTGGCTTGAATGTACGCTTCTCTTTGGTTAACCGTGTCCTGTGTCGTGGTGATATTCAATGTCGCCATCGAAACAAGCAAGGCAACCAAGATTGCCAACACTATGGATATAGCCATGGTAGTTGACAACGCCAAGCCGCGTTTAGTGTTTTTCTGCTGAAAATAACTGCTATGAGCTTTCAAAACTAAACACCCTTTCTAAATAAATTTTCCCTGTTTTTCTTTCCTTCATAAAGGTGCGAAAAAAACGGCACTATCCCTCCAGGATAGAAATACACATTTAAATTATAATACACTTAGGAAAAAAATCCAATAGTTTTTAAAATTTGCCTTTTAAAAATTTTTACCTACCTTTTGTGCATATTTTACAATCATATTATACCGAAATACACGTTCAAACGGCTTTTTACTTTATTTTTCGTCAAAATAACCATAATAGTTACTTTTTTGTAAATTATATACAAACAACTGTGTATTATCGGAAAAGAAAATCGCCTCGAATTGAGGCGATTAATCTCACATAATATTCAGTATTTGCAGATAACCAACGCATTTGCGTTTTGCCGATGCAGGTTAGCCGTAAAAATTAATGGATTCCGCTGCCCGGCTCGATGTTATCCACGAAAATAACCTTAACGTCACCATTGGGGCAATCAGCCGCCAAAATCATACCTTGACTTTCAACACCGCAAAGCTTTGCAGGCTTGAGGTTTGCAACAATAATAACATTGTGACCGATTAAATCCTCGGGCTTGTAAAACTGTGAAATTCCCGAAGCAACCGTTCTTTCGCCCGTGCCGTCGTTCAAGGTAAGCTTTAAAAGCTTCTTGGACTTTTTAACAGGCTCGCAGGCTATAACCTTTGCCACCTTAAGCTCAACCTTGCCAAAATCGTCAATGCCGATAAGGGCAACACCCTCTGCTTTTTCGGCTGATTTAGCCTTATTCTGCTCCATAGCCTGAGCTTTAGCCGCATTCTGCTCGATGATGGCATTAAGCTCCTCGATTTCCTTATTAACGTCGATTCTCGGGAAAATAGCCTCGCCCTTTTTAACCGTTACGTTCTGAGAAAGAACATTGAACTTAACTGCGTTTTCATAAGTTGTATCCTCGGCAGTCGCACCGATCTGCTCCCAAATCTTCGGCATTGTGGACGGCATAAACGCAGAAAGCAGAGTAGATACTATTCTGATTGTGTCAAGCAGGTTATAAAGAACCGTTGCAAGACGTGCATTGTTAGCCTCGTCCTTAGCCAAAACCCACGGGGTAGTTTCGTCGATATACTTGTTAGCACGGGAAACAACCTTGAAAATCTCGGCAAGAGCGTTGTTAATCTGAGTTTTCTCGATAAACTCGTCTGTCTTATCTCTGAGCGATACAGCCATTGAAATCAAATCATCATCAAATTCGCCGCTGCATCTGCCGCTCGGCAAAGTACCGCCGAAATATTTCTCAACCATTGCAACCGTTCTTGAAACAAGATTGCCCAAGCCGTTTGCGAGGTCTGTATTTATTCTGTTAATCATAATTTCGTTGGAGAATGAGCTGTCTGCACCGAGAGCCATTTCTCTGAGAATGTGGTAACGGATAGCATCGGCACCGTATCTCTCACCGAGAACAAACGGGTCAACCACATTACCCAAGGATTTACTCATCTTCTGACCGTTAAAGGTAATCCAGCCGTGAACCGCAAGGTGCTTCGGCAGGGGCAAATCAAGAGCCATAAGCATTGCAGGCCATGTAATTGCATGGAAACGCATGATATCCTTTGCAACCATATGAACATCGGCAGGCCAGAACTTATCGAAATCATCATATTTATCGTTTGCGTAGCCCAATGCGGAAATATAGTTGGAAAGTGCGTCAATCCAAACGTAAACAACATGCTTTTTGTCAAACGATACGGGAACGCCCCATGTGAAGGAAGTTCTTGAAACGCATACGTCCTCAAGTCCGGGCTTAATAAAGTTATTTACAAGCTCGGTTGCTCTTGTTCTCGGCTGTAAATAATCAGTTTCTGTGAGAAGCTTCTCCAAACGCTCTGCAAACGGAGCCATTTTAAAGAAGTAAGCCTCCTCCTTAGCCTGTACAACGTCACGTCCGCAGTCGGGGCATTTGCCGTCTACAAGCTGACTGTCTGTCCAAAAGCTCTCGCACGGAGTACAGTAATTACCGCTGTATTCGCCCTTGTAGATGTAACCCTTATCATACAAAGCCTCGAAAATTTTCTGAACGGTTTCAACATGATAATCATCTGTTGTTCTGATATATCTGTCATAATCAATATTCATATAATCCCAAAGCTTCTTAAAGACAGCGACAATTTCGTCAACATACTGCTGAGGTGTAATGCCACGTTCCTTAGCCTTTTGTTCAATCTTCAATCCATGCTCGTCCGTACCCGTAAGGAACATTACGTCATAGCCTTGCATACGCTTATAACGTGCAATAGAATCACATGCAACCGTTGTATAGCAGTGACCGATATGCGGATTGCCCGACGGATAATAAATCGGGGTAGTGATGTAAAACTTTCCTTTACTCATAATGTATCAGCCTCCCTATCGAAATTACGGTAAAAATAAGGGATTTTTATTACCGCAAAATTGTCATCTTTATTTATTATACCATTTTATAACGATAATTCAACACTTATTTGTTAAAGAGTGAAAAGGTTTAAAAAAACGACGTGGTTAAAACAACAAAATCTCTTTTTAAACCGTGATAAAATAAAATCAATCATTTCAGATTGCACCCGACTTCAAAAGCATAGCCGTTTTGAGAACCGCAGTTTGAGTTTTGCCGTCAAAAATCTGATTGTTAAGCACCATTTCCACGGCTTTATCAATCGGGATTCTTTCGACATTCAAAAATTCATCGTCATCAAGGCTCTGCTGTGAGAAGCTTTCTACCCTGCAAAGATAGAGATGCACAACCTCATCGCAAAAGCCGGGAGAAACCATTTGAGCACCGAGCGAAATGTAATTATATCCTATCGCACCCGTTTCCTCCAAAAGCTCACGCTTGCCGTTTTCAAGCGGAGTAGTGCCTTTCTCAAGTTTGCCGGCAGGTAATTCGAGAACCACCTCTTTGAAAGGATATCGGAACTGACGAACAAAAAGAAGCTCGTTTTCCTGTGTAAGTGCGGCAATCGCCACTCCGCCGGGGTGATTCACTACCTCACGCTTTGAAACGTGGCCGTTCGGCAGTTCTACTTCATCTAATTTTAAAGTAACGATTTTTCCGCTGTACAAAACCTCTGATTTAAGTGTTTTCTCTTCAAGCTTCATAAGAATATTTTCCTTTCAATATTAATATATATGTTAATTGTGAATTATGATTTTTAAATTAAAAATAAATCGGGCAGCTTGCCCAAAGAACGGAGTGGTCAATATAGTCGAACTGCAAACCTTTAAGAAGAGAATAAACGAAAATTATCCATTCGTCAAGTGCAAAACCATAGGCTACACCCACTGCAAGAGGGAAATAAACGCCTTTACCGTCGGCAACGAGTACGAAAGCGTTCTCTATGTCGGCGGCACTCACGGTATGGAGTTTATAACCTCACGACTGCTCATGCGTTATTTTATCCGACTTTGTGAGCATTATAAGAATTGCAAAAAGCTGAACGGTTATTTGATACGAAGCTTTCTTTCCAACAGAGGTCTTACAGTCGTTCCGTGTCTTAATCCCGACGGTGCGGCAATTTGCAGAATAGGAGCAAACTCTGCAGGTGAGCTTTCCGAATTTGTAAATAGGGCAAGCATGGGCGACACGGTGCATTGGCAGGCAAACGCAGTCGGTGTGGATATTAACCATAATTTCAACGCAGAATGGGATGATGTTCGCAAAAGAGAAAGAGAAGCGGGTATTTTCAGACCATGCCCCTCCAAATTCGGCGGTGACTACCCCGAAAGCGAGCCTGAAACAAAAGCCATAACCGACTACTGCCGAACGCACAACATCAGGCATGCTCTTTCTTTCCACAGTCAAGGTGAAGAAATTTATTATACTTTCGGAAGCAAAACACCTTTTCGCTGTTATCAGCTTGCGGAAATAATACAAAGCCTAACCGACTACACACTCTCCGAGCCGACAGGCACGGCTGTCGGCGGAGGCTTTAAGGATTGGGTTATAAGTGAGCTTAACAAGCCTGCCTTTACTATCGAGGTGGGAATGGGAACGAATCCGCTGCCCGACAGCGATTTGGACGCAATATATGACCGTTTGGAGGAAATGCTGACAACAATGGCAATCGTTTAGGAAAATAAGCGTGAGTTTTTTTATTAACATAATAATCCGCTTGTGTCTTGCGATTTTTAATAACGGTACACTTTGCCGTTTAATGCTCAATAATCAATCCCATAAAGCCTACAAGCATTTTCCTTTGTATATTTCAGCACGTCCTCCGTGCTCATTCCTCGAATTTCCGCTATTCTCTGTGCGGTATGAATAATTAACGAGCTGTCACAGCGTTTTCCTCTGAATGGCACAGGAGCTAAGTACGGTGCATCTGTTTCGAGCAAAAGTCTTTCTATCGGAACTTCTTTTGCTACCTCAACGGGTACTCTTGCGTTTTTAAAAGTCACCGTACCGCCAAGAGAAATGCTCATTTTTCCCGTTCTCAGCACCTCTCTCAGCATTTCCGCAGAACCGCTGTAACAGTGGAGCAAGCCAAACGGCTGATATTTTTTCAAATACTCCATTGTATCGCCGTGAGCCTCTCTGTCGTGAATTACAATCGGCTTTCCCGTATCCGCCGCTAATTGCAGCTGCTTTTCAAAAACAATGTGCTGTTCACGCTTTGGTATATCCCAATAGTAATCAAGACCTGTTTCTCCTATTGCAACTACCTTTTTATGAGAAAGCATTTCTCCGACCTTTGAAATGTATTCATCAATTTTTGTACAATCCAATTCCGTTACACTTTCGGGGTGAATACCGACAGCGGCGTAAAAATGGGGATATTTTTCCGCAAACTCTATCGCCCTGAGCGAGGTTTCGATATCAACTCCGTTATTCACAACAGCAAACACTCCCTTTTTCGGCAGTGCGGATATAACCTCTTCTCTGTCCTCATCAAATTTATCGTCATCATAATGTGCGTGTGCATCAAAAATTAAATTCTCCATTTTCTTCTCCGTTTCATTTAAAGCTATTACAAAACCGCAGTCATAAAACTGCGGTTTCAATTTATTTTTTTATTTATTCAACAATAAATTCTATCTCCTGTGACGAGCTCGCCGCAGATGAAGCATCATTTGACGAAGCACTCTCACTTTCGGCGGTGCTCTCCTCGGGTGCAGTGCTTTCCGTAGCTTCACTGCTTTCCGAAGCTTCCTCTGCCTCGGAGGTTTCTTCCAAAGCAGTCTCGTCTGCTTCGCTTACGGAGGAAGCATCATTCACTGTTGTATCGTCAGCCGTTTGCGAATCTGCCGCATTTGAAGCCATTGAAGCTTCTTCGCTTGCGGTATTGTCATTTGAAGCTGTGTCGTTGTCACTGCTTTTTCCGCTTTCGCTGTCTTTCTTTTTATCCGATTGCTTATTATCCTCGGATATCTGATCATCGGTGAATACTCTTTTGAACTCATAGCCGGATGCCGGTTCTTCATAAACGTAGCTTGTTCCGCCGCCCGGACTGTAAAAGGAATCGGGCAAATCCTCGGTTTTTACAATTTCGCCATCTTTATAATAGTTTCTGCAGGCACTCGCACCGAAGCCGTAGCTTGAGCTTCCCGTAAACCATGATGAAACGGTAATCTCATCGAAATCAGTCGGCTTATAGCCGTAGATGTATGCGTAAAGCGTAGCACCGTCCATGTAACAGATAAGATAAACCTCATGGTCGGTATTGTTCTGGAATTTCATATCTATATTACCGTAGTCAATAGCTGAATCTATGCCTACCGGAACATAGGTTGACGGCCATGTGTGCGGCTGACGCTCAACAACGGTCATATCGGCACGAATTGCCGCATTATATATAGTAGTTGCCGCCTGACAAATACCTCCGCCGACACCTGTGGTTGATTTACCGTTGACAATAACACCTGCACCGTAATAGCCGTTTTCGGTTAAATTACTGTCGCCTGTTTTTTCATTAAAAGAAAAAACTTCTCCCTTTTTAATAATACTGCCTGTCATGGACTGCATAGCAGTCATCATATTGGAATTACCTGCCCAATCATTTGTGGAGTAAGTGGTGTACATAGATATAAGAACAAGATTTTTTTTCAAATCGGTTATAGACACGGAAGGCTCTTCAACCTCCATTTGTCCTATAATATCAGCAGTATAAGTTTCCTTTTTGATGAGAGTGCTGAGCTGAGTTTTCAAGTCGTCCTCGTCCAGCTTGTAGCCCACAATGCCTTCTTCAAAGGAAAACATCTGATAAACCTCTTCCGCCGTTACGTCTATATCGGTAACGTGTGCGTCCTGCATTTCAACATTTACCTTTTTGGCAACATCTGTGCAGACGGTATCTATTGAACTGTCGATAAACTCAACGGAAATCGGATAATCCTTTTTTTCCGACTCTTTAAGCTCGGTTCTGCCTTTCTGTAAAAGTATTTTTCTCATATACTCGCTGTACTCGTAAGCAGTATTGAGAACCTCTACGGTATCAAAAGCATATTCAAAATCATTCTCCGTCAGATAAACAATCTTATCGTTGCACGTTAGTGTGTAGTTAATGGAGGGAATCAATTCCGACTCTGCAATACAAAGTATTTCCTGTGCTTCTTCCATTGTTTTTCCGCCGAGGTCAATGCCCTGCACGCTGATACCGCTTACAAACATACCCGAGGGGTTATTCAAAGCTTCATTCGACTGAGATGTTACGGAAAACTCCTCACTGCCCCCATTATTCAGCATACCCAACGATGCAGACGACATTACAACACCGACAGTTAAAATCACAAGTGCCGACGCAATCGGAACTATAATCATCGGAGCTTTATTTTTCTTCTTCTTTTTCTTTTTTTCTTCTGTTGCCGCCGCAGTACCCTCATCAACGACAGCATTATTCTTCAATTCACTGTTCATGCTCATTTCACTTCAGACTCTTTCTCTTTAAAACTTCAAAACAAAACGCTACAATCAATGGATTATAACGAAAAATCACCGTTTCTGTCGCATAAGAAACGATTATGTAGATACATAATAATAATACTAAATTCTACGCCCTTTGTAAAGTTTTATCTGCTTACAAAATTGTAACACACGAAATTTTTTAATATTTTAAAATGTGCCGTGCTTTAAATTTACAAATAAGAATAATTTATGAGTAATTTTTAAACTTTCCATTTAAAAGTATAATAAATTAACGAATTTATGTTGAAAAAAATACAAAAATTAATTATAATGTAAGATGGCTATATTATAATTAAAGGGGAGTTCCAAGTGGCTATTATAACCCTTGACAAGGTTTCAAAATACTATACAAAACGTCCCGCTTTGGGTGAAATAACCTTTGTTATAAACAAAGGCGATTTCTTCGGTATTGCCGGACCTAAAAAAAGCGGTAAAAGCACAATCATCAATTTGATTATGGACTTCATTCGCCCCACGAGCGGTTCCGTCACCGTTATGGGACAGAAGTCACGTCAATTATCACTCGACAAGAAAAAGCAAATCGGTTTCATGCCGTCCAATCCGTGCTATTGCGAAACAATGAAGGCAATAGATGTCATCAAAACAGCCGCAAAAATAAAAGGCGTACAGGACAAGGAAGCCGTAATTTCGCTGTGCAAGCACTTTAATGTTGAGCGTAACCGCAGAATCAGCAGTCTGCCTCTTGCAAGCAGAAAAAAAATTGCCATAGTAATTGCACTTATGGGCAATCCTCAGCTTGTGATTATGGACAACGCATTTGTCGGCTTGGATTCCGAAATAAAGAACAAGCTTGCTCATTATCTGCTTGACCTCAACAAAGAGGGCGTAACCGTTGTCGTTACCGACAGAAACATGGACCTTTTACAGCAGGTCTGCTCTCGTATCGCAATTATGCGTAAAGGCTCTCTGCTTGAAATCTCCGAGAAAAATGTTCTTATGAAGAGCGACACTCGCCGTGTAAGCGTAAAAACCGACGATGACCTTTCCGCTCTTTATTCTCTGTTCCAAATTACAGAGATAACGGAGGATAACGGCTACATATCCTTCCTATACAAAAAGGACATTAACCTCCTTATAAATGCACTCACCCACTATAACCTTGACGACCTGCAAATTACACTGCCGTCGCTCGGTGATGCACTTGTAAGATATTACGAAAAACAGCTCGAACAGGAAAACGGAGGTGTGCAGTAAATGAACGGATATTTTTCATTCCCTCTGCTCGGCTATAATCTTAAATCAAGAATCAAGAATTTTATAATTTGGTCATTGGTTTCACTGTGCCTATTTATATTGATAGTCGTAATGTTTACAAACCTGCTTAATGCCGGTTTGCCTGATTTTATAAATGACATGTTCGCTTCCGTAACAAGTGCGGCAAACCAAGGCTCTCTGCCCGATTTCACCGATTTCGGCGTAAACTTCGGCTTCTGCATGCAGCTCATGCTGATTGTAGGCTGTGTATATGCAAGCTATTTGGGAGCATCGGCAAATGCGGGAAGTCACGGTGAAAACGATATAACATTTGTTTACTCAATGCCCATATCGAGAACATGCACCGTACTCACGTCCTTTGCGGCACAATTTGTAACACTTTTCTTTTATAACATTATTGTTTTTCTCGTATCGTTTGCGGTGATTTATTCCAACAACAAAATGATGTATTTCGGCAAAATTCTTCTTGCCGTTGCGGCATTCCTTCTCATTGAAACGATTTATCTGTCATTGTCGTTCCTGTTTTCAACATTTATGAACAACAGCTCGCAGGCTGCTTCCATTTCTGCGGTAACCGTAACGACAACAGTTGTTTTCGGTTTGATCGGCTCAATGTCTCCGGCACTCAAACTTCTCACCTTCCTTTCACCGTATTCCTACATAAGCGTTTATTCAATAGTTGCCGGCGAAAGCCGATTGTTCCTTATCGGAATTGCGGCCGGAATACTCATCTCACTGCTTTCGGTGGCTATAAGCTGTATTCGCTACGAAAAAATAGACTTTTTACTTGATTGATGCAATATACGCAATCAGCCGTGAATTACAAAAACATCCGATAAACGGAGGGAAAGGAAATGCGAATTTTAATATTATCCGCCAAAACAGGAGGCGGTCACATGCGTGCCGCACAGGCACTCAAGGCAGTCATTAATGAACGTGACAGCGAAGCTGTCGTTGAAATTATTGACGCACTGGAATATGTTAATCATTATTTTAACAAGGTTGTGGTTGACGGATATAAATTTTCTGCAATGAAAGTGCCTAAGCTTTACGGACTTTTTTACAGAGCCGCAAACAAGGACAACGCAATCTACAAATTCATGCAAAAAACAAACGCAATTTTTGCAAAAAAGTTTATTCCCTTGCTCATGGATTTTAAACCCGACGCAGTAGTAACGACACACCCATTTCCGTCGATTATGTTCTCTCGTTTAAGAGAAAAGGGAATTACAAATATTCCGCTGATTTCCATAATTACCGATTTTGCCTCACACAGTGCTTACATCAATCCGTGCGTAAGCGAATATGTCGTGTCGAGTGTACAAATGGTAGATGAACTGGAGAGCTTGGGTATAGACCGTAATACCGTTCACCCCGTGGGAATACCGATTGACCCGATTTTTTACAAGCAGGACGATAACAAAGCGGAGCATCTTAAAGAACTCGGCTTTAATCCCGAGCTGAAAACCGTACTCATCATGGCAGGCAGCTTCGGCGTTACCGATATTCTTAAAATCTACGAGAACATCAATGAAATTGATTTAGACTTCCAGATTATTGTTATAACGGGAAAAAACACAAAGCTTTTCGATGCTTTCAACTCCATTCTTTCATGTAACGAAAACATGAGAGTGGGACAGCCTGAGAGAAACTTTGATGAAGACAAGGAGCCCTCACGCAAAGAGCTGAAATGCAGTGTAACAAAACCCACAAAGCTTATTTACTTTACCGATGAGGTTTACAAGTATATGCACATAGCAGACCTTATCATAACAAAGCCGGGCGGACTTACCGTTTCGGAATCATTGGCATCTTGCCTGCCGATGGCACTTTTCAAGGCAATTCCAGGGCAGGAAACGGACAACTCGGAATACCTCTGCAATAATAATCTTGCTATTCAAATAAAGAAAAGCAATGCGGCAGATATTATATATCAGCTTCTGAAATATCCCGAAAGACTAATCTCAATGCGTGAAAGCTGTAACCGCTTAAATAACAAGGATTCCGCACTGAATGTGTATGACGTTATCAAAAATGCCGTAGACGATATGCACGGTGCTGCTGTCATTAACAGCTTTGACGAGCTTGCATTCGAGGGTGTTGACCTCTCCGAAGAGCTTGATTACACCGAGATTTCAAGGCTTATCAGAGAATATGAGGATAAATACGGCGATGTAGACTTTTCCGATGCCGACTTATATGAAGAAGAAATAGAAATAGTTGAGGACATACCGAATATTCTCATATCGGAGGCAGACACTCCAAGCGTAAGCAATGAGAGCTCCGAAAATGAAACAATTTTAGATTACGGCAATACAACTCCAATGGAGTAAAACAGCAAATAAAGAGATTTGATGTATCAAAGGGCAGTACAGTCAAAACGCTGTACTGCCCTTTTTATCAAATTTTCTTAAAATACATTGACTTTTATCATAACATTAATTATACTGATAACCTTTCCATATATAAATATTTTGACTGAAAATAAGGTGATTACCATGAATAAACCATACATTATTTGCCACATGGCTATATCTATTGACGGTAAGGTAACAGGCGATTTTTTGTATCAAGCCGCATGTAAAGACGCAATAGAAGAATATTACAGAATTAATCGTGAGTATAAGGCGAATGCCTACGCCTGCGGACGCACCACAATGGAGGGAAGCTTTACCGATGGTTGGTACCCCGATTTAACTGAATTTTCGGGTGTTAAAATCCCGAAAGAGGATTATGTCGCTCCAAATAAAGGAAGCTTTTTCGCCGTAGCATTTGACCGCCACGGCAAACTCGGCTGGAAAACCTCAAAAATCACAGACGATGACCCCGGCTACGGGAATGCTCATATTATAGAGGTATTAAGCAAAAATGTTGATGATGCTTACCTTGCCTATCTGAAAAGCGTAGGCATATCTTATATTTTCGCAGGCAAAAATGATATTGATATCAAAACCGCACTTGATAAGCTTTACAGCTTATTTGAAATAAAAACACTTCTCCTTGAGGGCGGAAGTATCATTAACGGAGCCTTTCAGCGTGAAAATGTGATTGATGAGCTAAGCCTCGTATCCATTCCCCTCGTCGCAGACAGCGAGGGCAAGCCGTTATTTTTTGACAGCAAAATGCAAAGCTGGGAAATAAAACAAACCGCCCCATTAAAAGGCGGTGCACTGTGGATTAAATATAAAAATCGCAATTATCCTTTCTCTTCATAATGGATAATTCTCCCTAAAAAACCTTTCTTCGTTATACAGAAAATGCCCGCAAAAAAGAAAAACCGCATAAACACTGAACAAATCAAGTATTTAAGCGGTTTTTGCTTGGCTCCCCCAACTGGGCTCGAACCAGTGACATCATGATTAACAGTCATGCGCTCTACCGACTGAGCTATGGAGGAATATATAAAAGTTGGCATCTTCCTATTTTCCCGGGCCGTCACCA
>JBGVDU010000215.1:0-2370 GCA_045119555.1 Acutalibacteraceae bacterium
CAACATCAATAAGCCCCATAACTGCCCTTGGCACATCACCGAAGCGGTCGAGAAGCTCGTCGATAACGTCCTCCGAATCCTCCTTTGAGCGGATATCGGAAATACGTCTGTAAACCGCCAAACGCTGATTAAGGCTTTGAATATATCTTTCGGGGATATGTGCCTGAATTTGCAAGTCAACAAGGCAGTCAATCTGCGGGTCTTTCGGCTCTTCTCCCTTTGCCTCGCTGATAGCCTCATTCAAAAGCTTGATGTACATATCGTAACCGACATCCTCCATGTGTCCGTGCTGTTGACCGCCGAGAATATTTCCCGCACCACGAAGCTCCAAATCACGCATGGCGATTTTAAAGCCCGAACCAAACTCCGTAAACTCACGAATCGCCGTAAGACGCTTTTGAGAAATATCACTCAAAACCTTATTCGGTGCAAATGTAAAGTAAGCATACGCACGTCTTGTTGAACGGCCGACACGGCCTCTCAGCTGATGAAGCTGGGAAAGTCCCATGTGGTCGGCATTTTCGATAATGAGAGTATTGGCGTTGGGCAAATCTACTCCCGTTTCGATAATCGTAGTGCAGACAAGGACATTAACCTCCTGTTCGAGCATTTTTCTCCAAACCTCGGAAAGCTCCTGTTCACTCATTTTACCGTGACCTATTGCAACATTTGCTTCGGGAATGCGAGCCTTAATTTGAGCCGCCTTTGCCGTAATGCTGTCAACTTTATTGTGAAGATAAAACACCTGACCGCCACGGCGAAGCTCTCTTCTTATCGCTTCGGCAATAACTGCGTTGTCGTGTTCAAGGACATAAGTCTGAACAGGATGTCTGTCAAGCGGTGCTTCCTCAAGCACGGACATATCACGAATACCGCTCATCGCCATATTGAGCGTTCTGGGAATAGGGGTAGCTGAAAGCGTGAGAATATCAACATTGTTGAACATCTCTTTGAAGCGTTCCTTTTGAGCAACACCGAAACGCTGTTCCTCGTCGATAATCGCAAGACCCAAATCTCTGAATTCTACGTCCTTTTGCACAAGTCGGTGAGTACCTATAATAAAATCGACTTCTCCCCTTTTCAGCTTTCTGAGGATTTCCTCCTGCTGTTTGGGCGTTCTGAATCTTGACAAAAGCTCAATATTAACGGGAAATCCCTCAAAACGTCTTAGTGCCGTTTGATAATGCTGCCATGCAAGAATCGTTGTCGGAGCGAGCAAAACACACTGCTTTGAATCGGCTACACACTTAAAAGCGGCACGAAGTGCAACCTCTGTTTTACCGAAGCCAACATCGCCGCAAAGAAGTCTGTCCATAGGAACTTGATTTTCCATATCGCCCTTTATTTCCTCAATGCACCTTAGCTGATCGCCCGTTTCCTCATATTCAAACTTAGCTTCAAAGTCATGCTGCCACTCGTTATCCTCGGAGAACGCAAAGCCCTTAACCTGCATACGCTCGGCGTACAGCTTAATAAGCTCATCTGCCATATCACGAACTGCCTTACGCACTCTGGACTTTGTTTTCTGCCAATCACCCGAGCCAAGCCTGTTAAGCTTAACTGTACTTTCCTCTCTCGGGCCTATATATTTTGAAACGAGGTCAAGCTGAGTTACGGGAACGTAAAGAACATCACCCTTAGCGTAATTGATTTTAATGTAATCCTTGATTATACCCTGTATCTCAAGCTTATGAATACCGATAAACTGCCCGATACCGTGAGTTGCGTGCACTACGAAATCTCCGTTTGAAAGCTCCGAAAGACTGGAAATCTGCTTTGCGTTTTTGTTCTTTCTGCTTTGAACACGTTTACCCGTTGTTCGCACATGTCCCTGTGAAATAACAGCAAACTTTGCCTGCGGATATTCAATACCTGCCGAAAGAGAGCCGGGCAGAACATAAACCATATTCGGCGACGGATACAAAACAACTGTTCCCTCAGCTACATTATAACCTTTTTCTTTTAAATCCTTTCGGAGAGAATCGGCGGCTTTTTCCGTACCTGCAAGCACAACTGTTGTGTATTTGTTCATGGCAAGCGGGTCCAAATCCTCAACCAACAGCTTGACGCTTCCTCCCCAGAGAGAAAGATGTTTTACGGTAAAATTCACAAGTTCGGAAACGGGAGTGTCGTAAGAACCGCTTGCGAAGTTGTCAAGATAAACCGTTCTGCTTTCCAAAAGCCTTGAACATGTATCCTGATATCCCACAAAGAAGGTATCCAGTCCTTTACAGAGAACACCCTCTTCAAAATAATCCTTTAAATCCTCGCTAAACTGCCAAGCATATCCGTGCATACGCTCTTTAACTCTTGTATGCTCGGAAATAAAAATCAAATCGTCACTGCCGATATAATCAAACAGCGTAGCCG